>NZ_JAGIXF010000164.1:0-6786 GCF_021483755.1 Burkholderia sp. WTPI3
CGACCACGATCTTCACGCGCTGCTCCTCCATAGGGTCGTTGGCATCTTCCAATATCGCGAGCCATTACACGCGCAATCCGGTGCGGCGACAACTATCGATTGACTCTGCCGGTCATAGCCCAAACCTATTGGGCGGCCCGTTTTCGGGCGCCGGATGCGACACGGCCCGGATGATCCGGGCCGTGTCGTCAATCAGCGCTGCGCTGCCAGTGTTTCGGTAATCGCGAGGAATCGCGCGATATCGTCCGGCGAATGACAATGAAGCGGCGATATCCGGACCGCGCCGCCGAGCCCGAACGATTTCAGCATCCGGCCCGAATACAGGCTCGACGCGACGCGCTCGTAGACGATCACGCCGTTCTTCTCGTATTCGCGCACGGCCTGCGTCGGTTCCAGGTGCGCGAAGCCGATCCCGACGATCAGGTCGCGCTTCGTCAGGTCGTCGTGATCCCAGTACACGTCGACGCCGTCGATCGCCCGCAGCCCGCGGCAACCTTCGCAACCGTCGAGCAACGCGGCCAGCAGCGCGCGTTCATGCAGCTCGATCCGCGCCATGCCCTCGACGAACAGCGTGCGGCGATCGTCCGAGTCGCGGAAATACCGGCCGATCCACGTGACGTAATCGACGATCGACGTCACGATCGCAAACTGCGCGGGCGCCGGGCTGCCGAGTTCCCACACGCCGCTCTCTTTCGCCGCGAGCCGGTGATGCGGCAACGCCGCCGCGCGCGGCGACAGCCACGAGATACCCGAGCCGCGGCAACCGAAGAACTTGTACGGCGCGAAATTGATTCCGTCGACCGGCGTGCGCTGCAGGTCGATGATGCCGTGCGGAGCATGCTGGACCGCGTCGACGACGATGAAGAGGTCCGGCTTCTTCTGCCGCGCACGCGCGACGATCGTCTCGATATCGAACTTCGCACCGGAGATGTTCGACGCATACATCACGCTGAGCAGCGCGGTATCGGCATCGACCAGCGACACGATCGCGTCGACGTCCACGCCGCCGGTCGCCGGATCGCTCGGCGCGATGCGCAGCGTCTTGCCGGTGCGTTCCGCGTAGACCGTCATCGCGTCGTAGGAAGACGGATGCTCGAGCACGGTCGTCACCGCATTGGTGCCCGGCACGTTCTCCATGATCGCGCGCACCATGTCGAACATCGCGCCCGACGCCGTCAGCGACGCGAACACGGTGCCGCCGTCGGCGTTCAGGATGGTCCGGACGTCGGCCTCGCCGCGCGCCTGGATCGCCTGCAGGTCGAGCGCACGTTCGTGAATGCGCTCCGGACAATCGGGCAGCGCATCGATCCGTGCGTATGCATCGACCGCATCCTTCAGCCGGAACGACCCGCCGGCATTGTCGAAGAACAGGCGCGCGCGTCCGTCGAGATCGTGATCGACATAATGAAAGCGCGACTTGATCTGCTGCATCAACGCTTCGGGGAAAAGTGCTCCATGGGTACTGCTCATCTTCGATGCTCCTGTTTGCTTCGGAATGTGGTGCGACGCATGCATGGCGGCGTTCATCCGCGCAGCGATTCGAGGTACGCGCGGCCTTTCTCCGCGTCGTAGCGGCCTTCCCATTTCGCGATGACGAGCGGCGCGAGCGCGTTGCCGACGACGTTCAGCGCGGTGCGGCCCATGTCCATGATCCGGTCGACGCCGGCGATGAAGGCCAACCCTTCGAGCGGCAACCCGGCGCTCGCGAGCGTGGCGAGCATGATCACGAACATGAAGCCCGGCACGCCGGCGGCACCCTTCGACGTGACGACCATGGTCAGCGTCAGCAGGATCTGCTGCTGCCAGTCGAGATGCACGCCGTAGAGCTGCGCGACGAACAACGTGCCGATGCCGAGATAGATCGACGCACCATCGAGGTTGAACGTGTAGCCGGTCGGCACGACGAACGTCGTAATGCTCTTCGGCACGCCGTAGTCCTCCATCTTCTTCATCAGTTGCGGCAGCACGGTCGCGGAGCTGCAGGTCGAGAACGCGATGATCAGCTCGTCCTTGATCACGCGCAGCAGCGTGACGATGCGAAAGCCGAACAGCCGCGCGGTCAGGCCGAGCACCGCGATCGCGAACACCAGGATTGCGAAGTAAGTCACCGCGACGAGCTTCAGCAGCGGCAGCAGCGATCCGAACCCGAAGCTCGCGACGGTCACCGCGATGAGCGCGCACACGCCGACAGGCGCATAGCGCATCACCATGCTCGTCACCTTGAACATCGCGTCGGCGACGCCCTTGAGCATCGCAAGCACGGGCTTGCGGTGCTCTTCCGGCACGGTCTGCAGCCCGATCCCGAACAACAGCGAGAAGAAGATCACCGGCAGCAGGTCGCCCTTGGCCATCGACGCGACGATGTTGTCCGGAATGATGCCGAGCACCAGCGCCATCAGCCCGTGATGGGCCTGCTGCACCTGTTGCGTGGCCTGCTGGAAGCGGGAAATGTCGGTGTGCCCGAGTTGCGACATGTCGGTGCCGACGCCGGGCTGCAGCACGTTGCCGATCACGAGCCCGAGGACGATCGCGATCGTCGTGATCGCCTCGAAATAGAGCAGCGTCTTGATGCCGATGCGACCGAGCGACTTGCCGTCGCCGACGCCCGCGATACCGATCACCATGCTCGTGAACACGATCGGCACGACGATCATCCGCACCAGCTTGATGAAGATGTCGCCGGCCGGCTGGAGCAATCCGGACACGGCCGTGTCGCGCCATTGCGGAAACCGGTTCAACACGAGTCCGATCGCGATGCCGATGACGAGGCCGATGACGATCTGCCACGCGAGGCCGACGCGCGGCTTGCGCACCGCGTCGGGGACGGGTGGGGATTCGATGACGGTGTCCATGCTGTCTCCAGATAAGGGATTCGATCCGGCGCCGGCGTCGATACAGCGCGTTTTCTGATGAACGCACTCGCCGAACGGCGCAACGGAAGAACCTTAAACAGCCGAAATCGGTAAAAAAAGCGATTTTTTGACATGAGAAAATATCGCTTTTCTTCATCTAACGAGTGAGGGACGATGCTCACGTTCAAGCAGATGGAAGCGCTGTACTGGATCGTGCAACTCGGCTCCTTCGACGCGGCGGCGACGCGCCTCAACACGACGCAGTCGGCCGTGTCGAAACGGATCCAGGAACTCGAACGCGCGTTCGATCTGACCGTGTTCGACCGCGCGCACCGCAGCGCCCGGCTTACCGACAAGGGCGCCGAGCTGTTCGACCATGCGAAGGAATTGCTCGAGCAGCGCGATCGCGTCGTCGAGCGGATGAGTTCGAAGGAAGCGCTGGTGCGGCACGTGCGGATCGGCGTGACCGAACTGACCGCGCTGACGTGGCTGCCGCGCCTGATCGCGGCGATCCAGGCCGCGTATCCACGGGTGCACGTGGAAGCCGAGGTCGACCTGACCGCGACGCTACGCGACCGCCTCGCGGCCGACACGATCGACCTGATCGTCGTCCCGCAGATTCATGCGACGGAATCGTTCATGGCGACGGTGGTCGGCGAGGTCGACAATGCTTGGATGTGCGCGGCCGGGTTCATGCCGAAGTCCAGGGCGGCCATTGCGCTGACGGACATCGCCCGGTTTCCGCTGATCCTGCAGGGCAGCCTGTCGGGCACGGGGCATCTGTACACGCGTTTTCTGCAGGAACACGGCGTCGCGATGCAGCGCGTGCTGTCGAGCAACAGCCTGATCGCGCAGATTGGCCTGACGCTGTCGGGGCTGGGCGTCAGCTATCTGCCGAAGGCATGCGTCGCGCACCTCGTCGCGTGCGAAGCGCTGGACATCGTACGCACGCGGCCGGCGCTGCCGCCGGTTCGCTACGTCGCGCTGCATCGCGCCGGGCGTGCCCATTCGCTGACCGCCGAGATCGTTCGGCTCGCCGCGCAGGCGTGCGATTTCAGCACGAACCTGCTGGATCCCGGCGCGCATGTGTGAACCGCACGGGCGGATGTGAAAACGGCCCCGGTATCTCGCTCGACACCGGGGCCGCTTCATCGGAAAGCACCGCGTTCAACCGACCCGCGCTTCTCCCTGCCGCCCGGCTTCGCCGTCTTCCGTCGCCGTTCGCGCCAGCACGGGCCCGAGCGCCTGTCCGGTATGGCTCGCCTTCACCTGCACGAGTCCTTCGGGCGGCGCCGCCGCGACGATCGTACCGCCGCCCACGCCGCCTTCCGGGCCGAGATCGATGATCCAGTCGGCTTCCGCGATCACGTCGAGGTCGTGCTCGATCACGACGACGCTATGCCCGCCATCGACGAGCCGGTGCAGCACGCGAATCAGCTTCGCGACGTCCGCCATGTGCAGGCCGACCGTCGGTTCATCGAGCACGTACAGCGTGTGCGGCGCCTTCTGGCCGCGCCGCGTGATGTCGTCGCGTACCTTCGTGAGCTCGGTGACGAGCTTGATCCGCTGCGCCTCGCCGCCCGAGAGTGTCGGCGACGGCTGGCCGAGCGTCAGGTAGCCGAGGCCGACGTCCTTCATCAACTGCAGCGGATGCGCGATGTTCGAAATCGGCGCGAAGAACGCCACCGCTTCGTCGATCTCCATCGTCAGCACGTCGCCGATGTTCCGGCCGCGCCACGTGACCGCAAGCGTCTCCGGGTTGAAGCGCTGCCCGTGGCACACGTCGCACGGCACCTTCACGTCGGGCAGGAAGCTCATCCCGATCGTGCGCACACCCTGCCCTTCGCAGGCCGGGCAGCGCCCGTCGCCGGTGTTGAACGAGAAACGCGACGCCGTGTAGCCGCGCGCACGTGCTTCCAGCGTATCGGCGAACAGCTTGCGGATCGTGTCCCACACGCCGATGTAGGTCGCCGGGCACGAACGCGGCGTCTTGCCGATCGGCGTCTGGTCGACTTCGAGCACGCGATCGATCCGCTCCCAGCCGCTGAGCGACGCGCAGCCCTGCCACGCATGCGTGACGTTCAGCGATGGCCGCGGCGCACTGCGCGCGAGCACGCTCGAACGGCGGTTGGCGGCCGGCTCGTCCTGCTGCGCGGCCTTGCGCGCGCGCCGCGTGGCCGGCGACGACAGCACCGAACGGCCGACCGCGTCGAGCAGGTTCGTCATCAGCACGTCGCGCGCGAGCGTCGACTTGCCCGAGCCGCTGACACCCGTCACCGCGACGAGCCGCGCGAGCGGAATGCCGACCGTGACGTCGCGCAGGTTGTGCAGCGTCGCGCCGTGCACGGTCAGCCACGCTTCCGGCACCGCCTGCGCGCCCTTCCCGCCCGCCACGCTCACCGCGCGGCGCGGCTGCAACGGATGCGTCATCGGATGGGCGAGCAGGCGCCCCGTCACCGAATCCGGCTGTGCGGCCAGGTCGGCGACCGTGCCTTCGGCGACCAACGTGCCGCCGCGCTTGCCGGCGCCCGGGCCGACGTCGATGATGTGATCGGCGCGGCGGATCGTGTCTTCGTCATGCTCGACGACGACGAGCGTATTGCCCTTGTCGCCGAGCTTGCGCAGCGCGTCGAGCAGGATCTGGTTGTCGCGCGGATGCAGGCCGATGGTCGGCTCGTCGAGCACGTAGCAGACGCCCTGCAGGTTGCTGCCGAGCTGCGCGGCAAGCCGGATGCGCTGCGCTTCGCCGCCCGACAGGCTCGGCGCCGCGCGGTCGAGGCTCAGGTAGCCCAGGCCGACTTCCTCGAGAAACGCGAGGCGGCTGCCGATCTCGCTGACGATGTCGCGCGCGATCTGCGCATCGCGCCCGGTCAGTTCGAGCGCATCGATCCAGCGACGCGTATCGGATACCGTCCACTGCGCGACCTCGACGATCGGATGCGCGTCGAACGTGACCGCGCGCGCGGACGGGTTCAGCCGCGTGCCGTGGCAATCCGGGCACGGCTCGTCGCCGACGCCTTCCGGTTCCTGCTCGTCCGACGGCAAAGTCTGCTCGCGGCCGCGATCGTCTCCGGCGAGCACCGTGTCGTCATACGCGGCGCGCTGTTCGCGCGTGAGCGTGACCCCGGTGCCGACGCAGGTCGTGCACCAGCCGTGCTTGCTGTTGTACGAGAACATCCGCGGATCGAGTTCCGGGTAGCTCGTGCCGCATACCGGGCACGCACGCTTGACCGACAGCACCTTGATCTCGCCGACGCGTGCGGTCGAACGATCGTTCTGCATCGCGTGATGCAGCCCGTCGAGCGGCGCGAGCAGGTGCATCACGCCCTTGCCGAGCTCGAGCGTTTCGTCGAGCAGACGCCGCAATTCGGCCTCGTTGTCCGGCGACACGACGATGTCGGCGACCGGCAACTCGATCGTGTGCTCGCGGAAGCGATCGAGCTTCGGCCAAGGATCGACCGGCACGAACTCGCCGTCGACACGCAGATGCGTGCTGCCGCGCGCCTTCGCCCACTTCGCGAGGTCGGTGTACACGCCCTTGCGGTTGACGACGAGCGGCGCGAGAAAGCCGACGTGTTCGTCGCGATGGTCGCGCAGCAGTTGCGCGGCGATCGATTCGACGGTTTGCGACGTGACCGGCGTGCCGTCGTGGATGCAATGCTGCAGGCCGAGCTTCACGTACAGCAGCCGCAGGAAGTGCCAGACCTCCGACGTGGTCGCGACCGTGCTTTTGCGGCCGCCGCGCGACAGCCGCTGCTCGATCGCGACCGTCGGCGGAATGCCGTACACCGCATCGACTTCCGGCCGTCCGGCCGGCTGCACGATCGAACGCGCATACGCGTTCAGCGATTCGAGATAGCGGCGCTGGCCTTCGTGGAACAGGATGTCGAACGCGAGCGTCGACTTTCCGGAGCCCGACACGCCGGGAATCACG
>NZ_JAGIXF010000165.1:0-6647 GCF_021483755.1 Burkholderia sp. WTPI3
CCGGCGCCGGAGACGGCACAGGCATGGCTCTCGGCACAAGGCGTGGACGATGCACGTGCGCTGCTCGCCGAAGCCGGCGGCGCGCCGCTCGCCGCGCTGGCGCTCGCGAGCGACGAGAATCGGCCGCTGCGCGATTTCACGCTCGGCCAGCTCGCGGCCGGTGCCGCGTGCGATCCGTTCGCGTGCGGCGAGGCGCTCCAGAAGCTGCCGATGCCGCTCGTGCTCGGCTGGTTGCAGCGCTGGCTGTACGATCTGCTCGCGCAGCGGATGGCGGGCGCGCCGCGTTACTTCCCGACGCACGCGACGGCGCTCGCGCGCTGCGCCGAGGCGGTCGACGCGAATGCGTTCGCGCGCTTCATGAAGGCCGTGACGCGCCAGCGTACCGTCGAGAACCATCCGCTCAACGCGCGGCTCGTATTCGAGGAACTGTTTCTCGATTATCGGGAAATGTTCGCATGAGCGAGAATTGTTTCCGCCGGGTGGGGAAACGATTGCCGGCGAGCGCGTGAGCGCCCGCCTTACGTATTCAGGAAACACGATGTTCGTCGATTCTCACTGCCACATCAATTTCAAGGGTCTCGCCGACCGCCTGCCTGCCGTGCTGGAGAACATGCGCGAGCACGACGTCACGCACGCGCTGTGCGTGTCGGTCGATTTCGAGACGCTGCCCGACGTGCTCGCGATCGCGCAGGCGCACGACAACGTCTACGCATCGGTCGGCGTGCATCCGGATCACGAGGACGCACGGGAGCCGACGCTCGCCGAACTCATCGAGCTGGCCGCGCACCCGAAGGTCGTCGCGATCGGCGAGACGGGCCTCGACTACTACCGGCTCGAAGGCCGCTCCATCGACGACATGGAATGGCAGCGCGAACGCTTTCGCACGCATATCCGCGCGGCTACCGCGACCATGAAGCCGCTGATCATCCACACGCGCTCGTCGTCGGAAGACACGCTGCGGATCATGGCCGAGGAGCGCGCGGACGTGCCGGGCGGCGTGATGCACTGTTTCACCGAGCCGTGGCCGGTCGCCGAGCAGGCCCTCGCGCAGAACTTCCATATCTCGCTGTCGGGCATCGTCACGTTCAAGAACGCGACCGACGTGCAGGACGTCGCGCGGCGCGTGCCGCTCGACCGGTTGCTGATCGAAACCGACTCGCCGTACCTCGCGCCGGTGCCGTATCGCGGCAAGCCGAATGAACCTGCGTACGTCAGCCATGTCGGACGCTTTATCGCATCGGAACGCGGGATCGCCGTCGAGGCGCTCGCCGATGCGACGACGCAAAACTTTTTCCGGCTGTTCAAGATCGCCCGCTAACGACGCGCGGCACAGCCCACAACCCAGGGAAGGAGCCCACAACAATGACGAAGCCGACCACATACCTGCCCAAGCGCGCACTCGTCGCCGCCGCGCTTGTCGCGAGCGGCCTGTTTGCCGCCGCCGGCGCACACGCCGAGTCGCTCGACGCTGTCGTCAAGGCGGTCAAGTTCGACGACATCGCCGACATCGGCCAGCAACTCAAGAGCGGCAAGCTCGATCCGAACACGCTCGCGCCGAACGGCGACCCGCTGCTCGTGATCGCCGCGCGCGAGAAGTCCGACAAGGTCGCCGCGGCGCTCGCCACGACGCCGAACGTCGACCTCGAGAAGGAAGACAAGGCCGGCGAGAACGCGCTGATGCTCGCGTCGCTGAACGGCGACGTCGGGCTCGTCAAGCTGCTGATCGACAAGGGCGCGGAAGTCGGCAAGAAGGGCTGGGCGCCGCTGCACTACGCGGCCACCAACGGCCAGGACGCGGTCGTGAAGATCCTGCTCGACCACGACGCCTACATCGACACCGCGTCGCCGAACGGCACGACGCCGCTGATGATGGCCGCGCGCGGCAACCATGCGTCGACGGTCACGCTGCTGCTCGACCAGGGCGCCGATCCGCAAGTCAAGAACCAGCTCGGCATCACCGCGCTCGATTTCGCGAAGCACTACAAGGCGCCGGACGCCATCGAGATCCTGACCAAGCGGACGGTGCGCATCGGCGCCTCGACGCCGGCAGATGCGCAAAAGAGTGCAAAATGACGGTTTCGGCGCGACGGCGGGGCGCGCCCGGTCGGCCGGAAACCGGCTGGCAGCGGGCGTCCGGCCGTCGCGCCGGTCAGCGCAGTGAGCGGTCTTCGGGCCGCATTGACATAAGGAACACCATGTTGCGGGCTATGTTTTGTGCCGCGGCGTTTGCCGTGCCGTTGTCGGCGGCGGCGTTCACGGGCGCGGATCTCGACCGGCTGTGCGCGAAGACGGACGTCAAGTCGCGAGCGTCGTGCGCGGCCTACATCGAAGGCGCCGCCGATGGCGTCTACAACACCATCGACGCGATCGGCGGCACCACCGGGCCGCGCGTCGGGCAGTATTTCTGCCTGCCGCCCGACATCCGGGCGCAGCAGATGACCGACGCGGTGCGCAAGTACATCGCGGAGAATCCGAAGCTGGCCGACTACAACGCGAGCACCGCGGTGTCGCTCGGTCTCGGCAAGGCGTTTCCCTGCAAGGGCGGCAACTGATTTGACGCCGCGTCCGGGTGTGCGCGACGCCCGGACATCGCCGACGCATCCAGGACGAGGCCGACGCGCCTCATAACCGAAGCATCCCGGGCGCCGATGATTTCAATCGAGGAATTGCAGCGCATCGCCGATGCGCCGTTGCATTCGTGGCTCGGCGCGCTGTTCGTGTCGGTCGTCGTCGTGCTTGTCGTCGTGATCGTGCATCGACTCGGTGCGCGCATCGTCAAGCGTATCGCGCAGCCGTATCCGCTCATGAGCGTGATCCTGAGCTACATCGACAAGCCGTCGCTCGTCACGCTCGCGCTGCTCGCGCTCGAATTCCTGTGGATCCAGGCCGACGATGGCATGTCGTTCGTGCGCGGAATGCGCACCGCCGCCGCGGTCGGCTCGATCATCTCGCTGACCTGGCTGCTGGTGCGGCTCGCGGCCGGCGTCGGCGACGCGATCATCCAGGCCCATCCGATCGATACGGCCGACAACCTGCACGCACGGCGCATCCATACGCAGGCCAAGGTGCTCGTGCGGACGGTCATGGTGCTGATCGTGATCATCGGCACGGGCGCCGCGCTGATGACGTTCCCGAACGTGCGCCAGGTCGGCGCGAGCCTGCTGGCGTCGGCCGGCGTCGCGGGCCTCGTCGCCGGTATCGCCGCGCGGCCGGTGCTCGGCAACCTGATCGCCGGGCTGCAGATCGCGCTCACGCAGCCGATCCGGCTCGACGACGTCGTCGTGATCCAGGGCGAGTGGGGCCGTATCGAGGAAATCACCGGCTCGTTCGTGTCGGTGCGGCTTTGGGACCAGCGGCGGCTCGTCGTCCCGCTGCAGTGGATCATCGAAAACCCGTTCACGAACTGGACGCGCAGCAGCTCGGAGATCATCGGCACGGTGTACCTGTCGGTCGACTACCGTACGCCGCTTGCGCCGCTGCGCGAGGAACTCGCGCGGCTCGTCCATGCGGCGCCCGAGTGGGACGGCCGCGTGCAGGTGCTGCAGGTGACCGACGCAACCGAGCGCACGATGCAGTTGCGCGCGCTGGTGAGCGCCGCCGATTCGTCGGCGTGCTGGGATCTGCGTTGCCGCGTGCGCGAGGGATTGATCGCGTACCTGCAGGCGCGCTATCCGCAATGCCTGCCGCGCAGCAGGATGGAGCTGTATCCGCACGATTCGGCGCCGGAAGAGCCCAATCCCGAGCGGCCGCACGCGCGGCCGCCTGCCGCCAGCACGGCGGCCAACACAGCGGCCGACCCGAAGGCCACCGGAGGCCGCTGAACGCATGCCCGTACCGCAACCCTTTCTTTCTCATGACCGCGCTGAAGACGCTCGCCATCGCCAACTACCGCTCGCTGCGCGAGCTGATCGTGCCGCTCGCCGCGCTCACCGTTGTCACGGGGCCGAACGGCAGCGGCAAGTCGAGCGTGTACCGCGCGCTGCGGCTGCTTGCTGACACCGCGCAGGGCCGCGTGATTCCGTCGCTCGCGCGCGAAGGCGGGCTGCCGTCGACGCTGTGGGCCGGCCCCGAGCGCTTTTCGCGCGCGATGCTGAACGGCGACACGCCGGTGACCGGCACGGTGCGCAGCGGGCCCGTGAGCCTCAGGCTCGGTTTTGCCGGCGACGATTTCGGCTATGCGATCGATCTCGGCCTGCCGGTTCCGAGCCGTTCGCAGTTCGCGCTCGATCCTGTCGTGAAGCGCGAATGCATCTGGGGCGGCGCGCTGCTGCGCCCGTCGACGCTGCTGGTCGACCGGCAGGGCGCGCAGATTCGCACGCGCACCGCCTCCGGCGACTGGCACACGGTGCCGCAGCCGGTCGCGAGCTTCGACAGCATGATGACCGAGTTCGCCGATCCGGTCGGCGCGCCGGAGATGATCGCGGTGCGCGAGCGGATCCGTTCGTGGCGCTTCTACGATCATTTCCGGACCGATGCGCAGGCGCCGGCCCGGCAGTCGCACATCGGCACGCACACACCGGTGCTTGCGGACGACGGTGCCGACCTGGCCGCCGCGCTGCAGACGATTCGCGAGATCGGCGATGCCGCGGCGCTCGATGCAGCAATCGACGACGCATTTCCTGGCGCGTCGGTCGACATCGACAATCCGGGCTGTCGCGGCCGCTTCGACATGCTGATGCGCCAGCCCGGGCTGCTGCGGCCGCTGTCGGCGGCCGAGCTGTCGGACGGCACGCTGCGCTACCTGTTGCTCGCGGCCGCGCTGCTGACGCCGCGCCCGCCCGCGCTGATGGTGCTGAACGAACCGGAAACGAGCCTGCATCCCGATCTGCTGCCGGCGCTCGGCCGTCTGATCGCGCAAGCCGCGCAGCGCTCGCAGGTGCTCGTCGTGTCGCATGCGGCGCGGCTCATCGCGACGCTCGAGCGCGAGGCTGGCTGCGAGTCGCTGGTGCTCGACAAGCAGCTCGGCGCGACCGTGCTCGTCGACGCGGACACGCGCGACCTGCCGCCGTGGAAGTGGCCGTCGCGCTGACGGGCACTTCCAGGCTGGCCGGGATCGTCGCGGCGGGCGGGACAGGCGGGGCGGTGCGCCCGCATCGGCGCCGCACGGGCGGGCACCCGGCGGAATGTATCCTGTCTGTAACAACCCCCATAAAATGCAAGACCGGCGCTACCGGGCATCGGGATCGCGAATAATAATGGGATATCCGGCCGGCGCGATGCCGGCCCGCTCTGCACGGGATGGGGGGCGCGAGCGCGGCCGCCGATCCCGATCGAGGACACAGGAGACGTGGATCATGAGAATTGCCCAGATCGCCCCGCTGACCGAATCCGTGCCGCCGAAGCTGTACGGCGGCACGGAGCGCGTCGTGTCCTACATCACCGAGGCGCTCGTCGATCTCGGTCATGACGTGACGCTGTTCGCGAGCGGTGATTCGACGACGCGGGCGAAGCTCGAACCGGTATGGCCGCGCGCGCTGCGGCTCGACTCGTCGATCCGCGACCGGGTCGCACCGCACATGCTGCTGATGGAGACGGTCGCGCGCCGCGCGAAGGACTTCGACGTGCTCCATTTCCACATGGACTACTACTCGTTTTCGGTCTTCAACCGCCAGGAAACGCCGTTCGTCACGACGCTGCATGGCCGGCTCGATCTGCCCGAGCAGCAGCCGGTGTTCGACACATTCAACACCGCGCCGGTGATCTCGATCTCGAACTCCCAGCGCCAGCCGCTGCCGCAGGCGAAGTGGCTGACGACCGTCTACCACGGGTTACCCGAGACGATGTACCTGCCGCAGCCCGTCGAGCCGCGCTATCTCGCGTTCCTCGGCCGCATTTCGCCGGAGAAGCGGGTCGATACGGCAATTCGCATCGCGCGCCAGTGCGGGCTGCCGATCCGGATCGCCGCGAAGATCGACGCAGCCGACCAGGAGTACTTCGAGCGCGAGATCAAGCCGCTGTTCGCGCTGCCGCATGTCGAGTACATCGGCGAGATCGCCGACCACCAGAAGGCCGAATTCCTGTCGGGCGCGCATGCGCTCCTGTTTCCGATCGACTGGCCGGAGCCGTTCGGGCTGGTGATGATCGAGGCGATGTCGTGCGGCACGCCGGTGATCGCGTTCAATCGCGGCGCCGTGCCGGAAGTCGTGGACGAAGGCGTGTCGGGTTTCATCGTCGAGGACGAGATCAGCGCGGTGGCCGCCGTGAACCGACTGCACCTGCTGCCGCGCGCACGCGTGCGGCAACGCTTCGAGGAGCGCTTCACGTCGCGCCGGATGGCGCGGCAGTACGTCGACGTGTACCAGGCGCTGATTCGCGCGCAGAAGCGCTCGCGCTTCAAGGTGATCGACTCGACGACCTGAGCCGCTGCGCGCGCACATGAAAAAACGGCGATGCCCGCAAGGACATCGCCGTTTGTCTGCCGCTCGCGCGCGGTGCGCACGGGCGAGGCTGGCGCCGCGTCAGATCTTCAGCTTCGTGACCTTCGTGCCGTTGATCGACACGTCGCCCATCAGGCCGGCGTTCGTCAGCACGATGACCTGGACCGGTGCTGTGGCCGTGGTCGTGTCGACCGCGCCGTTCGCGCCCATCTTCACGAGCGCGACCGAGGCGCCGGCACCCGCTGCCCAGCCGTCGGAGCCGCGGAATTC
>NZ_JAGIXF010000166.1:0-6441 GCF_021483755.1 Burkholderia sp. WTPI3
CGGCGCGGCAGCCGTCGTGCACGAGGCGTGCGGCGGCGCCGATGTCGGCGTCGCCGTAGCCGGCGATGTCTTCCTCGACGAAGTCGATGAAGCGGGCGTCACGCTGCAGCAGGCCGAGCAGTTGCAGCGCCGCTTGCGGGCTCGCTTCGCGCCGTTCGGGGGCCGGCGCCTTCACGGGCTCAGGCGCGGGGGCGGCGGAGGGGGCCGGGGCGGGTGCGGGTGCAAGCGGCGCGGGGGCCGGGGCACCGTCGCGCACGCGCAGCACGCCGGCCGCGAATTCGCGGTTGCCGATCACGGAGAAGAATGTGCCGACGGCCAGCGATAGCCGGCCGAAGAAGGACAGATTCGATTCGGGCATGGGGTCTGGACTCCTGTGGGCTCGCGACACGGCGAGCATCTTGCTTGAGCGCCGGGCGGCGGCGTGCGATTGCGCACTGCCGCCGCCCGACGCGTGATTCGGACGCACCCTCGCGGGTGCGGAAAACCCGTATTTTGCCCTGTGACGGGCAAACCGGGCAGAAGTTGGGGGACAGATCACGGCGGCGCACGCATTTCGCGCCGCGCCGGATTGCGTCGGACTACACGTTATCGCGGGTCGAAGGCGATGTTGCGGCGCATCAGCGCGGCTTGCGGCGGCGCGCCGCCTTCGCTTCGAATTCGCGCGACAGCATGCCGAGCGTGACTTCGCCGAAGCGGGCGAGCAGCGCCGTCTCGGCCTCCTTCAGCGCCGCCGACAGATGCGCGTTGACCGCCTGTTCGACCAGGCATTCGGGCGTGTCCTCGGTCACCAGATCGGAAAACACCGGCGGCTCGCCCACCGCGCGATAGACGTCGAGCAGCGTGATGCCGTCGAGCGGGACGCTGAGCGCCCAGCCGCCGCCGTGGCCTTTCTCCGACTGCACGTAGCCGCAGTCGCGCAGCCCGCCGAGCAGGCGTCGCACGACGACCGGGTTCGTGCACAGCATCGTCGCGATCGCCTCCGACGTCAGCGGGCCATCGGCCTGGTCCATGTGGATCAGCGCATGCAGCATGCGCGATAAACGGCTATCGGTTCTCACGGACGGGCGGCTCCCACTCTCGAAACTTCTGAAGTTGCATGAATGATATCACCAGCCTATCATGCAACTTCTCGTGTTTCATGAGTTGGCCGCCATCGAAGCACGTCTTTCGCTCGTATGAACTCAGGAATCGGGAAAGGAGTGGACACATGCAGATGCATCATGACGTGATCGTGGTCGGCGGCAGCTTCGCCGGGCTGTCGGCCGCAATGCAGCTCGCGCGGGCGCGACGCCGCGTGCTCGTGATCGACGTGGGCCGGCCGCGCAATCGATTCGCCGAACATGCGCACGGTTTTTTCGGGCAGGACGGCAAGCCGCCTGCGGAGATCGTCGCGCAAGCCGCCGCGCAACTGGCGGCCTATCCGACCGTGCGGCGGATCGCGGGCGAAGCGCGCACCGCCGAGCGCGACGCGAGCGGCGGCTTTCACGTAACGCTCTCGGACGGCAGCCGTGCGAGCGCCGACCGGCTGATCCTCGCAACCGGCATTCGCGACGAACTGCCCGCGTTGCCGGGGCTCGCGCAACGCTGGGGCATCAGCGTGCTGCACTGTCCGTATTGCCATGGCTACGAGGTGGCGGGCCGGCAACTCGGCGTGCTGGCGACGCATCCGCTGTCCGTGCATCAGGCGATCCTGATTCCGGACTGGGGGCCGACGACGTGGTTCACGCAGGGCGTGGTCGAAGCGAATGAGCAGGAGGCGGCGCTGCTCGGCGCGCGCGGCGTGCGCATCGAGCGCTCGCCTGTCGTCGAAATTCTGGGCGAGGCGCCGCGAATCGAAGCGTTGCGGCTCGCGGACGGGCGAGTCGTGTCCATCGATGCGTTGTTCATCGGCGCGCGTACGGAGATGGCCAGCGATCTCGCGCAACAGCTTGGCTGCGCGTTCGACGAAGGGCCGCTCGGTGCGGCGATTCGCGTCGATACGTGGAAGCAGACGAGCGTGCCCGGCGTGTTCGCGGCCGGCGATGCCTCGAGCCTGATGACGAATGCGACGTTCGCGTCGGCGTCGGGCGTCGCGGCCGGGGTCGGTGCGCATCGGTCGTTGATTTTCGGGCTCGACGCGTGCAATGGATGAAGCCGCGCGCGGCATGGCCGTCACACGACGAAGGGCCATGCTCGTGGAACCTGCAACGCACGCGCTCACGTCGAGCTGCGCGCGTGCTCGCGGAATCCATGGCCGCATCGATGGATTCGACGAGCGATGTGATGTTTAATCAATGCTCGGCCACACCGGCATCAAGAGACATCCCATGCTCGACCTTGAAGACCTTCGACTCGTTCGCGCGATCGGCGCGTCGCGCTCGCTGGCATCCGCAGCGCGGCTGCTCGATCTCACGCCGCCCGCCGTCACGATCCGCCTGCAGCGGATGGAATCGCGACTCGACGTCAGGCTCGCCGTGCGGCAGCCGAAAGGGATCGAGCTGACCGACGAAGGGCAGCGGCTCTATCAGGAAGCCGTCGAGATTCTCCAGCGTGTGGACGCGCTGCCCGGCAGCATTGCGGGCGGTCACGGCGACGTGCAGGGCTCGCTGCGCGTCGTTGCGCCGTTCGGCTTCGGACGTAAGTACGTCGCGCGGATCGTGCGCGACGTGCAGCGCGCGCATCCGAAGCTCGACATCTCGCTGCATCTGTCGGAGAGTCCGCTGACCAGCGCGGCCGGCGCGGACGTGGTCATCCACGTCGGCAGCCTGAAATCGTCGTCGTGGATAGGCTATCCGCTCGCGCCCAACGAGCGCTTCCTGTGCGCAAGCCCCGGTTACGCGCGTCGCATCAAGGCGCTGAACCATCCGTCCGACCTGGCGCACTACGACTGCCTGTGCCTGCGCGAGAACGACGAGGACATTACGCGCTGGCGCTTCTCGCAGCCCGGCGACGGCAAAGGCGAATCCCGACGATCCGCGGTGATCCGCGTCACGGGCGCGCTGTCGTCGAACGACGGCACCGTCATCACCGACTGGGCGCTCGCAGGGCTCGGCATCGTGGAGCGCTCGGAGTGGGACGTCGCGCCGCAGCTCGCGAGCGGCAAGCTCGTCAGGCTGCTGCCCGACTGGCATCTCCCGCCAGCCCCCGTTACCGCGCTGCTGCCCTCGCGCACCGGCCGCTCCGCGCGGCAACGGGTGTTTCTCGAAGCCGCCACGCAATTCCTCGACCCGCCGCCCTGGCGCAGCCCGGCCTGAGCGCCGTCCTGCCATTAAATCTTGCTTAATGGATGATTTTCCGCCCATTAAACACGCGGCATGCCAGACGCCCTACAGTGCTCGCATCGGTCACCCTCGAGGCAACGCATCATGGGCATCCCCCTCCTGAACACCCCCGCCGCATTGATCGACGTCGATCGCATGCGTGACAACATCGCGCGCATGCAGGCGCATCTGGATGCGCTCGGCGTCACGTTCCGGCCGCACGTGAAGACCACCAAGTGCCGGCAGGTCGTCGACGCGCAAATCGCGGCGGGCGCGCAAGGCATCACGGTGTCCACACTGAAGGAAGCCGAACAGTTCTTCGAGGGCGGCGTGCGCGACATCGTCTACGCGGTCGGGATGATCCCCGCGAAGCTCGGTCAGGCGCTCGCGCTGCGCCGGCGGGGCTGCGACCTGAAGATCGTCGCCGACACCGTACAGACCGCACGTGCCATCGCTGAATTCGGACGCGAGCATGGCGAACGCTTCGAAGTCTGGATCGAAGTCGACGTCGACGGCCACCGCTCGGGGATCGTGCCCGACGACGACCTGCTGATCGCCGTCGGCTGCGCGCTGGTCGACGGCGGCATGACGCTCGGCGGCGTGCTCGCGCATGCCGGCTCCAGCTACGAATACGACACACGCGACGCGCTGGCCGCGATCGCGGAACAGGAGCGCAGCCGCACCGTGCGCGCCGCCGAGCGACTTCGGGCAGCCGGGCTGCCGTGCCCGGTCGTGAGTATCGGATCGACGCCGACCGCGCTGTCGGCAGAAAACCTCGACGGCGTGACGGAAGTCCGCGCAGGCGTGTACGTGATGTTCGACCTCGTGATGCACAACATCGGCGTGTGCGCACTGTCAGACATCGCGCTGTCGGTACTGACCACCGTCATCGGGCACCAGGAAGAGAAAGGCTGGGCGATCGTCGACGCGGGCTGGATGGCGATGAGCCGCGATCGCGGCACGCAGCGGCAGGCGCGGGATTTCGGCTACGGCCAGGTGTGTACCGAAGCGGGCGACGTGCTCGGCGAGTACGTGGTAAGCGCAGCCAATCAGGAACACGGCATCGTGTCTCGCCTCGGTGCGCCCGATACGAACATCGCGCAGCGGTTTCCGATCGGTACCCGGTTGCGGATCCTGCCGAACCACGCGTGCGCGACCGGCGCGCAGCATCCGGAATACCACGCGCTGAGCGACGACGGTGCCGTACAGACCTGGCCGCGCTTCTATGGGTGGTAAGGATCGCGCGGGGTGACCGGCGCGCGGATGCGATGCGCCGGTTTCCCCGGTCAAACCTGCCGCTGCATCGCCGCCCCATAGTTATTGACCGTTTGTCTACATCTGTACAACCCATAAAATCCGCGATCCGGATTGCACACGACAGGTTCCTCGCCATGCCGACAGACGCCCAGCTCCTTCTTCTCGATCGGGATGCGATCGCACCGGCCCTTCAAGCCGAGCAAGTGATGACGGCGGTCCGCGATGCCTTCGTGCTGCACAGTCAACGTGCCGGACGCGTGTTTCCGGTCGTGCGCGAGAAGCTGCATACCGGCGGCGTGTTCGGCATCAAGTCGGGCGATGTCGCGCGCCAGGATCTGCTCGGTTTCAAGGCGGCCGGCTTCTGGCCCGGCAATCGAAGCCGGGGCGGCGAGCCGCATCAGGCGACGATCGCGCTGTTCGACCCCGCCACCGGCCGCCCGCTCTGCATCATGGACGGCAATGCGATCACCACCGCCCGCACCGGCGCGGCGGGCGGCCTCGGGCTGCAGGCGCTCGCCCGGCCCGACAGCTCGCGCATCTGCGTGTTCGGCACCGGCGTGCAGGCACGCGCCCAGCTCGACCATGCGATCAGGATGCTGCCGCAAAGGTGCACGGTGCAGTACGTGAGTGTCAGCGGCGAGACGGATCCGGGGTTCGAATCGGCGTTGCGCGAACGCTGCGACATCCGCGTCGCCCGTGACCGCAACGATGCGGTGACCGACAGCGACATAGTCATCACGGCGACGCCGGGCGGCGGCCCGCTGTTCGACGCCGACGCGATTCGGCCCGGCACGCATCTGACCTGCGTAGGCGCCGATACCGCGGGCAAGCGCGAGTTGCCGGAAGGCGTACTGGAACGGGCGCGCATTTTCGTGGACGATCACGAGCAGGCGCGCAGTATCGGCGAGTGCCAGTGGGCGCCCGGACTGCCGCGCACCGAGATCGGCGACGTGCTCGCCGGGACCGTATCGGTCGATCGCTCGCCTGACGACATCACCGTATTCGACATGACGGGCCTCGCGCTACAGGATCTGACCGTTGCGCGTTTCCTGTATCGGCAGGCCGTCGACAACGGTACGGGACGCTCGATTCCATGGCCGTGGTGAGCGGCAGTTGCGTGGTATCTTCCGTCGTCATGCGCCTCACCAACGTTTCCGCCATCTCGTTCGATCTCGATGACACGCTGTGGCCGTTCGGACCTTCCGTCCAACGGGCCGAAGCGTCGCTGCATGCGTGGCTGACCGAACATGCGCCCAACACCGCGAGCGTGCTGCCGACGTCGCACGCGTTGAGCGCGTTGCGCGACGAATACGAGCGCCTGCGGCCGGATCTCGTCAGCGACTATCGTGCGTTGCGAATCGGATCGATCCGGCTTGCGCTGGAACGCGCGAACGAAGACGTCACGCTGACCGACCGCGCATACGACGTGTTCTATTCCGCGCGGAACCAGGTCGAGTTCTTCGAAGATGCGTTGCCGGCGCTTGCATGGTTGAGCGCGCGGTTTCCGTTGATCGCGGTGACCAACGGCAATGCCGATTTGCGGCTGACCGGCGGCGGCGAGTTCTTTCGTGAGACGCTCAGCGCGCGGGCGTTCGGGTTCGCGAAACCGGAGCCGGAGATCTTTCATGCGGCCGCCGCGGCGCTCGGCGTGCATGCGGCGGAACTGCTGCACGTCGGCGACGACTTTCACCTCGATATCGTCGGTGCGTTGGATGCGGGGTTGCAGGCGGCCTGGATCGTGCGCGATGAACGTCCGGGAGCGGAGCACGCCGCGCATCGCACCCCGTCTCGGCATCTGACGATTCACGACTTGTCGGCGCTGTGTCGTGTGCTGGGTGGGCCTGTCGGGGGGGCGTAGCCGCAGGCCGGCGAGATTGCGTGGTCGATCGGCCGTAGGCCGACGCATATTTAATCCGGGCCGACAACCTGACGCGGCCGAGGACGT
>NZ_JAGIXF010000167.1:0-6257 GCF_021483755.1 Burkholderia sp. WTPI3
CGGAGCCGCTTGATGGAACGCCTCGCGGGCAAGGTCGCGATGGTGACGGGCGCGGGTCGCGGGATCGGCGCCGCGATCGCGCACGCGTTCGCTCGCGAAGGCGCGGCCGTCGCGCTCGTCGATCTCGATTTCGCGCAGGCGCAGCATACGGCTGCCGCGATCGCGCGCGACATCGACGGCGCGCGCGTGCTCGCGCTGCATGCCGACGTCGCGCAGCAGGCGTCGGTGCGCGACGCGCTCGCGCAGACCGAAGCCGCGCTCGGCCCGCTCGACGTGCTCGTGAACAACGCCGGCATCAATGTGTTCGCCGATCCGCTGACGATGACGGACGACGACTGGCGCCGCTGCTTCGCGGTCGATCTCGACGGTGTGTGGCACGGCTGCCGCGCGGCGCTGCCGGGCATGGTCGAACGCGGCCGCGGCAGCATCGTGAACATCGCGTCGACGCATGCGTTCCGGATCATCCCGGGCTGCTTTCCGTACCCGGTCGCGAAACACGGCGTGTTGGGCCTCACGCGCGCGCTCGGCATCGAATACGCGGCGCGCAACGTGCGCGTGAACGCGATCGCGCCGGGCTACATCGAGACGCAGCTCACGCGCGACTGGTGGGATGCGCAGGCCGACCCGGCCGCCGCGCGCGCCGAGACGCTTGCATTGCAGCCGATGAAGCGGATCGGCAAACCTGAGGAGGTCGCGATGACGGCCGTGTTCCTCGCGTCCGACGAGGCGCCGTTCATCAATGCCGCGTGCATCACCGTCGATGGCGGGCGCGCGGCGCTGTACCACGACTGACGCAACGATTCGAAAGACCGCACGTGCGACGGCCGCGCGCACGCCGCGTCGAAACCAACAAGCGGCTGCATCCTGTTCGATGAAGACAAGGAGACACTGGAGATGAAACGCAGAACGTTCGTAACGCTGGCCGCAGCGGCCGCGGTGTTGATGGGCAGCCCGGTTGCGCACGCGTCCGATCCGGTCAAGATCGGCTTCCTGGTCAAGCAGCCGGAGGAGCCGTGGTTCCAGGACGAATGGAAGTTCGCCGAGATTGCCGCGAAGGACAAGGGCTTCACGCTCGTGAAGATCGGTGCGCCGTCGGGCGAGAAGGTCATGAGCGCGATCGACAACCTCGCCGCGCAGAAGGCGCAGGGTTTCATCATCTGCACGCCTGACGTGAAGCTCGGGCCGGGCATCGTCGCGAAGGCGAAGTCGCACAACCTGAAGATGATGACGGTCGACGACCGCCTCGTCGACGGCGCGGGCAAGCCGATCGAATCGGTCCCGCACATGGGCATTTCCGCCTACAACATCGGCAAGCAGGTCGGCGACGGCATCGCGGCCGAGATCAAGAAGCGCGGCTGGGACATGAAGGACGTCGGCGCGATCGACATCACGTACGAGCAGTTGCCGACCGCGCACGACCGCACGAGCGGCGCGACCGATGCGCTGGTGGCCGCGGGCTTCCCGAAGGCGAACGTGATCGCGGCGCCGCAGGCGAAGACCGACACCGAAAACGCGTTCAACGCGGCGAACATCGCGCTCACGAAGAACCCGCAGTTCAAGCACTGGGTCGCCTACGGCCTGAACGACGAGGCCGTGCTCGGCGCGGTGCGCGCGGCCGAAGGGCGCGGCTTCAAGGCCGACAACATGATCGGGATCGGCATCGGCGGTTCCGACTCGGCGCTGAACGAATTCAAGAAACCGCAGCCGACGGGCTTCTACGGCACCGTGATCATCAGCCCGAAGCGCCACGGCGAGGAAACTTCAGATCTGATGTACACGTGGATCACGCAGGGCAAGGCACCGCCGCCGCTGACGCTGACGACCGGCATGCTCGCGACGCGCGACAACGTGACGAAGGTGCGCGAGGAGATGGGGCTCGCCTCGAAGTAAGCGGTCCGCCGGCCGCCGCGGCGAAGCGGCGGCCGGCGGTCGATCGATCCGGAAGTGGGGAGACGACGTGTCAGCGGCACTGCGTTTTGACAATATCGGCAAGGTCTTTCCCGGCGTGCGCGCACTCGACGGCATCTCGTTCGACGTGCATGCGGGCGAAGTGCATGGCCTGATGGGCGAGAACGGCGCGGGCAAGTCGACGCTGCTGAAGATTCTCGGCGGCGAATATCAGCCCGATGCGGGCAGCGTGCTGGTCGACGGCCAGCCCGTGCATTTCTCGAGTGCGGCTGCGTCGATCGCGGCCGGCATTGCGGTGATTCACCAGGAGCTGCAATACGTGCCCGACCTGACGGTCGCGGAGAACCTGCTGCTCGGCCGCCTGCCGAACGCGCTCGGCTGGGTGAAGAAGGGCGAGGCGAAGCGCCACGTGCGCGAGCGGCTCGCGGCGATGGGCGTCGATCTCGATCCCGATGCGAAGCTCGGGCGGCTGTCGATCGCGCAGCGGCAAATGGTCGAGATCTGCAAGGCGCTGATGCGCAACGCGCGCGTGATCGCGCTCGACGAACCGACGAGCTCGCTGTCGCATCGCGAGACCGAAGTGCTGTTCAAGCTCGTCGACGACCTGCGCGCGCAAGGCCGTGCGCTGATCTACATCTCGCACCGGATGGACGAGATCTACCGGTTGTGCGATGCGTGCACGATCTTTCGCGACGGACGCAAGATCGCGTCGCATGCGTCGCTCGACGACGTGCCGCGCGAGCGGCTCGTCGCCGAGATGGTCGGGCGAGAGATTTCGGACATCTATCATTACGCGCCGCGCGCGCTCGGCGACGTGCGGTTTTCCGCCGAAGGCGTCGACGGCCCGGCGCTGCGCGAACCCGCCAGCTTCTCGGTGCGCGCGGGCGAGATCGTCGGCTTCTTCGGACTGGTCGGCGCGGGGCGCAGCGAACTGATGCGGCTCGTGTACGGCGCGGACCGCCGGCGCGCGGGCGTGCTGACGCTCGACGGCGCGCGCATCGACGTGAAGCGCACCGGCGACGCGATTCGCCACGGCATCGTGCTGTGCCCGGAGGACCGCAAGGAAGAAGGGATCATCGCGATCGCGTCGGTCGCGGAGAACATCAACATCAGTTGCCGCCGCCATTCGCTGCGCGCGGGGCTCTTCATCAACCGCAAGGCGGAAAGCGAGACGGCCGACCGCTTCATCCAGCGGCTGAAGATCAAGACGCCGAACCGGCGGCAGAAGATCCGCTTCCTGTCGGGCGGCAACCAGCAGAAGGCGATCCTGTCGCGCTGGCTCGCGGAGCCCGACCTGAAGGTCGTGATCCTCGACGAGCCTACGCGCGGCATCGACGTCGGCGCGAAGCATGAAATCTACGACGTGATCTACCGGCTCGCGGAACGCGGCTGCGCGATCGTGATGGTGTCGTCGGAACTGCCGGAAGTGCTCGGCGTGTCCGACCGCATCGTCGTGATGCGCGAAGGCCGTATCGCGGGCGAGCTGCCGCGCGAACAGGCGAACGAGCACTCGGTGCTGAGCCTCGCGCTGCCGCAGACGAGCGCCGTCGAGGCGGCCTGAGGCCGCGCGGGGTAGGCTGGGCCGGCCTCGGGCGGCGCACGACATTCGAATCGATCACGCGCGGCGCGGGCCGCGCGAAGCAGGAGCAGGAGACACAATCATGCAAGTCAGGGAAAACCTCGCCAGCGCGGCCGTGAAGCCGTCGGCCGACACGCTGGCGCCCCAGCAGAGCGACCGCCAGAAGTGGTGGCAGCACCTCACCGAATACAGCCTGATCGCGATCTTCGCGGTGATGTTCATCACGATGTCGCTGACGGTCGATCACTTCTTCTCGATCGACAACATGCTCGGCCTCGCGCTGTCGATCTCGCAGATCGGCATGGTCGCGTGCACGATGATGTTCTGTCTGGCCTCGCGCGACTTCGACCTGTCGATCGGTTCGACGGTCGCGTTCTCCGGCGTGCTGTGCGCGATGGTGCTGAACGCGACCGACAACACGTTCGTCGCGATCGTCGCGGCGGTCGCGGCAGGCGCGGCGATCGGCTTCGTGAACGGCGCGGTGATCGCGTATCTGCGCATCAACGCGCTGATCACGACGCTCGCGACGATGGAGATCGTGCGCGGACTCGGCTTCATCGTGTCGAAGGGGCAGGCGGTCGGCGTGTCGTCGGATACGTTCATCGCGCTCGGCGGGCTCACGCTCTTCGGCGTATCGCTGCCGATCTGGGTCACGCTGCTGTGCTTCATCGCGTTCGGCGTGCTGCTGAACCAGACCGTCTATGGGCGCAACACGCTCGCGATCGGCGGCAACCCCGAGGCGTCGCGGCTCGCGGGGATCAACGTCGAACGTACGCGCGTGTACATCTTCCTGATCCAGGGCGCGGTGACGGCGCTCGCCGGCGTGATTCTCGCGTCGCGCATCACGTCGGGCCAGCCGAACGCCGCACAGGGCTTCGAGCTGAACGTGATCTCCGCGTGCGTGCTCGGCGGCGTGTCGCTGATGGGCGGCCGCGCGACGATCTCGGGTGTCGTGATCGGCGTGCTGATCATGGGCACCGTCGAGAACGTGATGAACCTGCTGAACATCGACGCGTTCTACCAGTACCTGGTGCGCGGCGCGATCCTGCTCGCGGCGGTGCTGCTCGACCAGATGAAGAACCGCGGCGTACGCGACTGACCGATTCCACGGAGACGATCCGCATGACCATCGAAACTTCCGCGCACGATCCGCACGCCGCGAGCCACGCACGCTACGCGCGCTACCCGAGCCTCGCGGATCGGGCGGTGCTGATCACGGGCGGCGCGACCGGCATCGGCGCGGCGTTCGTCGAGCACTTCGCGCAGCAGGGCGCGCGCGTCGCATTCGTCGATCTCGACGCGCAGGCGGGCCGGGCGCTGGCGGAACGCCTCGCGCAGGCGCCTGACGTACGCCATGCGCCGTTGTTCCTTGCGTGCGACCTGACCGACATCGACGCGTTGCGCGATGCGATCGACGCGATCCGCGCAGGCATCGGCGCGATCGCGGTGCTCGTGAACAACGCGGCGAACGACGTGCGTCACGCGATCGTCGACGTGACGCCCGCATCGTTCGACGCGGGCATCGCGGTGAACCTGCGTCACCAGTTCTTCGCGGCGCAGGCCGTGATCGACGACATGAAGCGGCACGGCGGCGGCGCGATCATCAATCTCGGCTCGATCAGCTGGATGTTGAAGAACGGCGGCTATCCCGTCTACGTGATGGCGAAGGCGGCCGTGCAGGGGCTCACGCGCGGGCTCGCACGCGATCTCGGCCCGTTCGGCATCCGCGTGAATTCGCTGGTGCCGGGCTGGGTGATGACCGACAAGCAGCGCCGGTTGTGGCTCGACGACGCGGGCCGCGCGGCGATCAAGGCCGGCCAGTGCATCGACGCCGAGCTGCTGCCGGACGATCTCGCGCGGATGGCGCTGTTCCTCGCGGCCGACGACAGCCGGATGATCACCGCGCAGGACGTGGTGGTCGACGGCGGCTGGGCCTGAGCATTCGTGCGGGATCGCGCAACGAACCGTATCGTTTCTTCGACGAAGGAAAGGAGTTCATCATGACTGCCACGTCCTCGCGCGCATCGTCGTCCACGAGCCAGTCGCGCCGCGCGCGCCTGGCTGCAGCAGCCCAGCCGGTCAGCGCCGGCCCGCAGACCGCCGCGTTCGCGCAGGGCGTCGGCGCCGCGCACGCGGCGGCCGTCACGCTGTCGAACGCGTCGCTGCGGCTCGACGTGCTGCCGCATCTGGGCGGCGGCATCGCGCGCTTCGACTGGCGCGGCGACAACGGCGCACTGGTGCCGGTGTTCCGCCGCTGCGAGCACCCGCAAGCCGCGACGGATCCGAACGAGCTCGCGTGCTATCCGCTGTTGCCGTACTCGAACCGGATCGGCAACGGCCGCTTCGAATGCGACGGGCGCAGCGTCGCGGTGCCGCGCAACCGTCGCGACGAGTCGTTGCCGATTCACGGCGACGGCTGGCTCGCACCGTGGCAGGTGGACGACGCGACCGACACCACGCTGCAACTGTCGCTCGATCGCGCGAGCGGCGCGCCGTATGCGTTTCGTGCGATCCAGTCGTTCGCGCTCGACGATGCGACGCTGTCGATCGCGCTGACGATCGAGAACGCGGGGCGCGCACGGCTGCCGTTCGGGCTCGGCGTGCATCCGTTCCTGGTGCGCGACGACGCGACCGAACTGGCCGCGGCGGCCGGCGGGTTGTGGTTGTCGGGCGCCGATTTCCTGCCGGTGCCGCCCGTGAGCGTGCCGCCGGCGTGGCCGGTCCGCCTCGCGTCCCCGCCGCCGCCCACGCCCGTCAATCATGCGTTCCC
>NZ_JAGIXF010000168.1:0-6189 GCF_021483755.1 Burkholderia sp. WTPI3
CTAAAATGGGTTAGCCGCACTTTTTTGCGCGGTAAATTCTAGAAAAACATTGAGAGAAAAATGGTACTCAGACCACCCGCGCTCGGGGAGCTGAAATTTCGCGATCTGTATAACGCGATCCACCGGGGCCTACTGCAGAACAACCGCCTGTTGCGGCTGGACACGCCGCTCGGCCAGAACGCACTGATTCCGCTGCGCGCACGCGGATCGGCTCGGATCGGCCGCGATTACAACTGGACGCTCGACGTCGCGTCGCTACGCGACGACACCGCGCTGCTGTCTCTGATGCACCAGCCCGTCACGCTGTGGATCCAGCAGCCCACCGCCCCGTTTGCCGACTCCGTCTATCGTCCGATCCACGGCTTCGTGCACCGGGTCGGCTACCTGGGCGGGGACGGTGGACTGTCGACATACCAGCTGGAATTTTCATCGGCGCTGGTGTTCCTGGGCGGCACCCGTAACGACGAAGGCTGGCTCGAGCAGACGGCGCAGGAGATCGTGTCCGATCTCCTCAATCGCTATCCGCAGCTGCAGGGCCGATTCCGCTTCACCCTGAACCGCGAGCCAGCGGTGCGCTCGTGGTGCCGGCAGAGCGAAACGGATCTGCATTTCTTCCACCGCCTGCTCGAAGACGAAGGTTGGTATTGCTACTGGGCGCACGAGCCGGTCCGTGACGGCGAGACCCCCAAGACCACGCTGGTGATCGTCGACCAGGTCGCGGCGCTGCCTGACGCGAAGCCGGCCGACTTCGTCCACGGCGCCGGCGACAACGAGGCGGTGAACGGGTTCACGCACTGGGCGGCCATGCAGACAATGCAGAGCCTGCGGTACGAATCCAGCGCGTTCGATTACAAACGCCCCGCGTCCCGCTTTGAAGCGGCGAGCACGCTCGCATCGATTGATTACGTCACGGACGACGGCCGGCACCAGGCGCAGCAGATTCCGAATGCGCCGATGACGGTCTATGAGCCGACCGCGTACGGATACCCCGATTCCGACAGCGGCGGCGCCCGCGCACGCCGGCGCGTACAGGGCTGGGATGCACGCGCCCGGCGCTACTTTGGGGTCGGCGGCCTGCGCTGGCTTGATGCGGGGTCGCGCTTCGTGCTGAACGACCACCCGCGCCATCCGGAACGCGACGACGCCGACCGGACGTTCCTGGTCGTCGAGGCGCGCTGGTTCATCGAGAACAATGTGCCGATCGGCCAGCCGCCGACCGAATTCCCGCTCAGCCTGCGTGCGACGCTGGCCGAGCAGCAGGCGGCACACGGCGCGCGCTTCACGACACCGGGCCACGCCGAGGACGGTATGGCCGGCTTCTTCGTGCTCGAGGTCGAGGCGCAGGACGCACGGATCGAGTTTCGCAGTCCGCTCGACCATCCGAAGCCAGCGATGTCGATCGAGCACGCGCTTGTCGTCACGCAGCAGGGAATCGAGGCCTGGTCGAACGAGCGGAATCAGGTCCGCGTGCATTTCGCATGGGATCGGAAAAATCCTGACGGCGCGTTCAATGCGTCGCCCCTGCTGTCGTCGATGCAGTCCGATACGGGCAACGGGTACGGCGCAGTGCACGTGCCGCGTGCGGGCGAATGGGTGCTCATCGGCTACTGGAGCAATGACTGTGACAAGCCCTTCATTTTGGGGCGCGTCAACGGCGGCACGACGCCATCGCCATGGCACACGAACGTGCTGCTGTCAGGGTTCCAGTCGCAGGGCTTCGGCAACACCGGCGCGTACAACGCGTTCGTGCATGACGACGCGACGAACCAGGGTGGCACGCGGCTCGTCAGCTACACGGGCAAGAGCTACGCGGCGCTCACCCAGGGTTACTTGATCCAGCAGGACGGCAATACGCGCGGCCGGTATCTCGGCCAAGGCTTCGTGCTGCATGCCGACGAATATGGCGCGGTGCGGGCGAGCAAGGGGCTGTCGATCAGCACGCACGCGAAAGCCTACGACGACGAGCAGCTCGGTGTCGACGAAGCTCGCACGCGGCTCCAGCAAGCCGGGATGCTGGTGGAATCGCTGTCGAGCGCCAGCACGACCGCACAGGCCGAATCGCTGCAGGCCGGCCAGGATGCGCTCAAGGACCTGACGACGGCCGTGCAGCAGCCGGTGTCGGGGCAGACGTCGGGTGGCGTCACGGCAGGCGGCGGCACCGGTAACGCGAACAGCTTCGCGAAGCCCGTGATCGTGATCGCGACGCCGGCGGATTTTGCGGCCGTGGCGGACCGCTCCGCGCACATGTTGGCGGAAGCGGAAATCAACGTGGTCAGCGGCGAAAACACCCACCTGGCAAGCGGCAAGTCGCTGATCGCGGCTGCGGCCGAGAAGATCAGCCTGTTCGTTCAGAAGGCCGGCATGAAGCTGTTCGCCGCGAAGGGGCCGATCGAGGTATCGGCGCATACCGACGAAATCAAACTGAACTCGGCCAAGGATACGTCTCTGTTCAGCAAGAAGCGGATCGTGATCGAGGCGACCGAGGAACTGATTTTGAAGTGCGGCGGCTCGTACATCCGCATCACGAAGGACGGCATCGAGGACGGTACGCGCGGCGGCCGCACGATCAAGTCGGCGTCGTTCAGCCGCCAGGGG
This sequence comes from Burkholderia sp. WTPI3, assembly GCF_021483755.1. Classification (NCBI taxonomy): domain Bacteria; kingdom Pseudomonadati; phylum Pseudomonadota; class Betaproteobacteria; order Burkholderiales; family Burkholderiaceae; genus Burkholderia; species Burkholderia sp. WTPI3. The sequence goes on from NZ_JAGIXF010000168.1 coordinate 2,596, forward strand.
CCGAGCTCAGTCGCTGAGCACATGAACAGCCTGCCGACGGCCAAGTTCAACGATCCGTACGTGCTGCGCGATCGCATCTCCGGCGAGGTGCTGAAAAACCACCCGTACGAGCTGATCCGTGGCGATGGAACAAAGTTGTCCGGAACGACGAACGAGCTGGGACATATCACCGAGCAGAAGAGCGAGGATATCGAGAAGTTGGCGGTGCGCGCATTGCGGCCGAAGCCGAATGGTCCCGCGGCATGAGTCCGATAATCGATGCGCGAATTTGACGAACGACAATGAGCGATAACACAGATCAATCCAGCACCGGTTCGCCGTTTAGCGACGCCGAGGAAGCTGTGCGGCAGGTTGGACGCACGGACAAGGACGGCGCGTCGGTTGGACACTTCACGTTGACGCCGGCAAGCGACACGCGGCAAAAGGAGTTGCTGTGCGACGTGCGGCCGATCATTCCGGTGATCTTCCTGCCAGGTGTGATGGGCTCGCCGCTGGTCAATGAGAAAACCGGTGACGAAATGTTTTTTGCGCCGAATACGGACGGTATGCTCGGGAAAGCGGGGGCATTACCGGCACTGATCGGCATGTGGTTCAAGGGCGCGTCCACGCGGGAAACGCAATTCGACGCGACCGTGGCCAAGGTGACTCCATTCGGCCCGATCCGCGCCGGCAAGCTTCAAAAGGATGACAAGGAAGACCAGTATGTGGACGAGGCAGAGGCACGTCGACGCGGCTGGGGCTCAGTCTACAGATCAAGCTATCAACCGATGTTGGCGTGGCTCGAGGAGCAACTGAACGAGCCGAAGTACATGGGCAAGCACAAGGGAGCGTGGATCGAAACCGACCCCGACGGGAAGAAGTGGACGCTCAAGCCCGTGCTCGGCACCGAGCCGGCCGACTACGGGGCGACCGATGCCGGCGCGCAAAAACGCGGCCAGGCGATCACGGAAGAGTCGGCGGTGTTCGAGCATTTCGCGAAATACCGGTACCGGGTGTATGCAATCGGTTACAACTGGCTGCAATCGAATGAGAAGTCGGCGCAGCAGGTCATCGATGGCATGGACTTTGAGGACAAGAAGACCGGCCAGAAGATGCGACTGATGGGCATCAAGGAGATCATCGCGGAGAATGATAGCGGCAAGGCGATCATCCTCACGCACTCGATGGGCGGGCTGGTCGCACGGATGGCGATCGCAATGCATGGCGGAGCGGGCCTGATGCACGGTGTATTCCACAACGTGCTGCCGGCGACTGGGGCGCCGATCGCCGCGAAGCGGTTCCGCACCGGGGGCGGCAGCGAAGGCGGGGTGAACGGCTTTATCAATGGCGCGCTGCTCGGCAGCAATGCTGACGAGTTCGTGGCCGTGGGAGCAAACGCACCGGGGGCGCTCGAACTGTTGCCGATGCCGGACTACCACAATGGAGAGGCATGGTGGATCTTTGGGCGGCTCGATGGCACGCCGGTGATGAAGTTGCCGCAGCAGGGCGACGTATATAACGAGCTTTATATTAATCAAAAGTGGTACGGGCTGGTACCGGAACAATCAACGTCGTTGCTCGATCCGGCTGGCATCGTCCAAAAGCGGCTCGACAGTCAGCCAATAAAATCAACGGTGTCCGAGAATTTCGCAAAAACAATGCTGTCTGTTGTGCGCAATCAGGAAAAAATAAAAGATAAATACCATGATAAAACATACGTAGCATATGGAGATGGGGCGCTAACGCCCAAGGGTTCAAACTCATCGAGCGATGGGCACAGCAAACCGAAGATCGAGAAAAGCGAGAAGCTCGACGATCTATTGGCATGGGGCACGGTGATCTGGAAAGGGAATATACCGCCCGATGTGACGGAGGAAGAACTGCGAGCCGCGCGGTTCTTGGGTGAGAAACACGACGATTCCCACACCGGCACGCTGCGCGTGCACCTGGACTCGCGCAATGTCACCATCGAATTCGAGGTGCAGAAGGTAGCGAAGCTGCCACCGGGTAGCGACGTGCCCGATCCCCAAAAAAATGGCATCGTGCCCGGCGACGGAACGGTGCCGGTCTGGTCGGCCGAAGCTCCTGCGCACAGCGAAGAGGGTGGCGCGGCCCACGGCGTACAAATGGTGTTTGACCAAGGAGGCTATGTGCACCAGGAAAGCTATAACCATCCATGGGCGCGCTGGGCGCTCCTCTACAGCATCGTGCAAATCGCGCAGGATGCCCCGGAGCCGAAATGCTGACGCGAATTGGCCGACTTCTCTTTTTGGTGGCGGGCGTGTGTGCCTGTTCGATAACGTTTTCGGGTGAACTGACTATGACGAATCCCTTGCTTTCCAAGTCGCGCCCGTGGTGCATCGGCCGCTTCGTATTCGATCGACCGGTGGCAAGTAAACTCACGAATCAACGATACGCTTATTGGGGGAACAAACTAGAGACGCAGCACAATGCGTCGCCTGCCGAATATCAAGCCAAAGTTGACGCAGCGGAAAAGAAATATCGCACTGAAAGGCGCTTTGATCCTTCAAATCCGAAAAATCAATCTGGACCTGTCTGGCTTGAAAAGGCGATTTCTCCGACAAAGACTTCAAAGGTGTTCGCTTATCAAGAAGGAACCGCAAAGGCTGCGAAATTGCCGTTTGATACAGATGGCTATATTTACGAGAGCAACACCTTGTTCCATACCACTGGATCCTTTGGTTCAGGTGGTTTGGACAAGTTTGAGCCTGTTTACACCGATCTCTATCGGCGCATCAAGGCGCGCGATAACTGGTCTGTGCCGACCGAATCGGGATTCTGCTTCGACGGCGGAATCGCCACGGGCTCGTCAACTTTCACCGAGGAAGTCAGCGAGTCGATTGCGCTGATGCCGGGTCGGCCGGCGTTGCTGGTGATCGAGATGCGGGACGCAGTCGACGTCGACCAGAAAGAGTCACTGACCAAGACGCTTCCTGAGCTGCGCGCGAAGATGGATCGCATCTCGAGCGGCAGCTACCGAATCCTGCGACAAGGCAAACGCACGGTGGCCGGGATGGACGCCGAGGAAGTCCTGTTCGCGCTGAAGGAGGGCGAGATCACGTCCTACCGCTTCTACTTGCTCGCACCAGGCGACCCGAGCACGCTGGCGAAACCGCATACCGCGATTCAGTTGTTGCTCGGTGCGAGCAGCCCCGATTTGAAGCCTGACGAGGCGACGTCGCCGGTCGATGAGGCAGGCGCGCTGCAAACGTGGGAGACGCTGTTGAACAGCCTGCGCCTGCGGCCGGGTGCCGTCTGAACGGAGACGCCATGCGACGTTACGACATCGTGAAGGGCGACACGACGACCGTCGGCGGTATCGTACAAGGCGGTGACGGCACCGATTTGATCGGAGGTCGAGAGCAAGCCTATGAGCACGATCCGGTGTGGTGCCCGGTCTGCAAGACGTTGGGCAAGATCGCGTGCACCGGCCCGCGGATTTCCACTACCGGGCCGGACGGGCGCGAGGCAGCATTGAGTGACGATCTGTGCATGTGCGCATGCCCTGCACCACCAAAACTGGTGGCGTCGCAGTCGGTGTCGTACGTCGATGTCTGAACCTAGGCGTCGAGTTTTGGCTAATGCACCCGATCC
>NZ_JAGIXF010000169.1:0-6111 GCF_021483755.1 Burkholderia sp. WTPI3
CACTGAACAGGGATTCGTTGTAGCTGTCGGTGCCTCGCATGCTGCCTTCGTGCCTTGGGATCGGGTTCGCTACATAGTGACGGATCGGCGGGGGTATTTCAACGGCCTGCTACGGGACGGCAGGCAGTTGCCGATGCGGTCGACTGCACTTTTTTACCAGCGACACCTGCCGTCAGCCCGTGCTCACCCCGGCCGCGACCCGCTGTCTCGATCCAGTTGCCGCTTGGCTGGAAGCGATGCCGAGCCTGATCCGCCCCGCTCACCTAGCCCACCGCGGCATCCGGCCCGTGCCCGGCCAGCACCTCCCGCATCGCCCGCACGATCGCGTCGCGCTGCGCGTCGATTCGCTCGACCGGCCCGGCCACGCCCATGGCCAGCGGCAGGCCGTTCCAGCCGTCCGCGATCACCATCGAGATCATCGCGGCGCCCTGCGTGACCGTGTGCGCCGAATAGGAATAGCCGAACCGGCGCGTCTGTTCGACCTTGTCGAGCACGACATCCTCGTCGATCGTCCGGCCCGACTTGCCGAGCCGGCGGACGCTGCGCGACACGAGCCGGCGGATCGCGCTGTCCGGCTGGAGGCTCAGCAGCGCCCAGCCGAGGCTCGACATGCAGATCTCGCGACGCGTGCCGATCGGCGCGTAGAAGTGGATCGGAAGCGTATGCGCACCCTCGACCGCATCGATGTACTGCACGTACAGGTCGCTCTGCACCGCGATCACGACGGCCTCGCGCGTGCGGACCGCCAGCCGCTTTGCGACGGCGTGCCAGTACCGCCGGCTGCCCGCCGTCGAATCGACGAGCGCTTCGCCGAGATTGACGAGCCGCGCAGTGGGCGCATATGTATGAGTGGCGTCGTCGTACGCGAGATAGCCGAGCGCCTTCATGCTGGTCAGCAGCGCCGCCGCGCTCGACCCCGGATAGCCGCAGCGTGTGGAGATCTCCCGCACGCTCAGCGGCCGCTGTAATGCGCTGAACAGCTCCAGCACTTCAAACACGCGCGCCGCGCTCTTGACCACGTTTCCGCTCATCCCGCCGTCTCCTCATGCCACTGGGCGAGCCGTTCCACGTATGTGGAACGGAATTTCCCGCCGCCAACCGTCGTGACGATACTAGGCTTCGGCCCGCGGCGTGAAGTCCCGCGGCACAGAACACACGGAGACACCATGGCAGCCTTCCTGATCCGTGAACGGCAGGGCCCGATCCTGACCGTCACGATGAACCGTCCCGAAACCCGCAATGCCATTTCGGATACCGATGCGATCGACGCACTGACCGCATGCTGCGACGACGCGAACCGGGACGAATCGATCCGCGTGCTGATCCTGACCGGCGCCGGCACGACGTTCTCGTCGGGCGGCAACGTGAAGGCGATGCGCGCGTTCATGGAATCGGATCCGCACGATCTCACCGCGATCCGGACCAGCTATCGCCGCGGCATCCAGCGGCTGGCGCATGCATTCCAGCACCTCGAAGTGCCAGCCATCGCGGCCGTCAACGGCCCGGCCATCGGCGCCGGCACCGATCTCGCGTGCATGTGCGACATCCGCATCGCCGCCGATCGTGCGCGTTTCGCCGAGAGCTTCATCGCACTCGGCCTCGTGCCCGGCGACGGCGGCGCATGGTTCCTGCCGCAGATCGTCGGCGCTGCCGTCGCCGCGGAAATGTCGTTCACGGGCGACGCGCTGGACGCGCAAGCGGCGCTGCGCTGCGGGCTCGTGTCGCGCGTCGTACCCGACGGCGACCTCCTTGCCCACGCGCATGAACTTGCCGGCCGCATCGCCCGCCACTCGGGCACCGCGTTGCGCCTGACCAAGCGGCTGCTGCGCGAAAGCCGCCACGCGAGCCTCGACACGCTACTCGACCTGTCGGCGTCGTACCAGGCGTTCGCGCACGCCACGCCCGAGCATCGCGCGGCGGTGAACGCGCTGTTCGCCGCGCGCGGCTGAACCCGCGACGCATCGCAGCCGTGCAGCCGGCGCATGCCGGCCTGCCGGCCCGTCGAATCCACATCGAAGGAGACATCGTCATGACCAGCAGTACCGAAAGCGCACTCGCAGGCGTGCGCGTGGTGGACCTGAGCCGCGTCTATGCGGGGCCGTTCTGCGCGCAGACGCTCGCCGACCACGGCGCGGACGTCATCAAGATCGAGCCGCCACAGGGCGACGAAACGCGCGACTGGGGGCCCGCGATGCCGAACGGCATCTCCAGCTACTACTGGGGGCTCAACCGCAACAAGCGCAATCTCGCGCTCGACCTGTCGCATCCGGACGGGCGCGACGTGCTGTTCCGCCTGCTCGACACGGCCGACGTGCTGATCGACAACTTCAAGCAGGGCACGCTCGAACGCTGGGGCATCGGGTACGAAGACTGCCTGCGCGAACGCTTCCCGCGCCTCGTCCATTGCTCGATCTCCGGATACGGCACCGACGGCCCGCTCGCGCGGTTTCCGGGCTACGACGCCGTCGCGCAGGGGCTGGCCGGCTTCATGTCGATCAATGGCGAACCGGGCGGCATGCCGCTCAAGGTGCCGTTTCCGGTCGTCGATTACGCGGCCGGCCTGAGCGCCGTGTCGAGCGTCCTGCTCGCGCTGGTCGAACGGACCCGCTCCGGACTCGGCCAGCACGTCGACATCGACCTGTTCAGCACCGCGCTGTCGATGCTGCATCCGGTCAGCACGAGCTGGATGGCGACCGGCGACGTGCCCGTCGCGACTGGCAACGTGTATGCCGCGATCGCGCCGTATGGCGTCTATCCGTGCAAGGACAAGCCGATCTCGACCGGCGCTGGCAACAACCGCACGTTCGCGCGGCTCGTCGAAACGCTCGGCGTACCCGAGCTGGCACGCGATCCCCGGTTCACGACCAACGCAAAGCGCGTCGCGAACCGCGATGCGCTCGATACGCTGCTCGGCCAGCTGACCGCCGAACTGCATGCCGATGACATCGTCGAGCGGCTGCTGAACGCCGGCGTCGCGACGGGCCCGGTGAACACCGTCGCCGATGCGTTCGGCCACCCGCAAGCCGCGCACAACGCGATGTTCGTCAAGACCGACACGTACACCGGCGCAGGCGTCCCCGCCAAACTCTCCCGCACGCCCGGATCGATACGCCGGCCGCCCCAGCCGTTCGCCGCCGACACCGACGCCGTGCTCGACGCGTTCGGCATCGACGCGGCGCATCGGAACGCGCTGCGGCAGGCGGGCGTGCTCCACGATACGCGCGCGGACGCCACCGGGAGCACGTCATGACCGCATCCGGCTCGCTTTCTTCACCGACGGGCGACGACGCGCCCTCGATCCTGCGCCACGACGACGACGGCATCGCGTGGCTGACGATCCATCGCCCGCATGTCGCTAATGCGCTGTCCGCCGAAGCGATCCGGCGCCTGTGCGACGAACTCGTCACGCTCGACGACAACCCGTCGATTCGCGTCATCGTGATCCGCGGCGCGGGCGAACGCGCGTTCAGCGCGGGCGTCGATCTCGGCGACCCCGAGATCCGCGGGATGCAGCCGATGCGCGGCCTCGCACGCAACGTGCACGAGCTGATTCTCGAATTGCGCAAGCCGACGATCGCGGCAGTCAACGGCTACGCGGTCGGCGGCGGCTGCGAAATCGCGCTCGCCTGCGACCTGCGGATCGCCGCCGATCATGCGACCTTCGCGCTGCCGGAAGCGCGGGTCGGGATGGGCGCGAACTTCGCGAGCGTGCTGCTGCCACGCATGTTGCCGCATGCGATCGCGATGGAGCTGCTGTTCACGGGCCGCCGCTTCGACGCGGACGAGGCGCAGCGTGCCGGTTTGCTGAACCGCGTCGTGCCCGGCGCCGCGCTCGACGACACCGTGCGCGAACTGGCGCAGACGATCGCCGTGAACGCACCGCTCACGATCCGCCGCATCAAGGAAACCGCGACGCGCAGCCAGGGGTTGCCGGTGCCTGCCGCGCTGCGGCTCGACGTCGGCCCCGACGTCTACGCGAGCGAGGACCGGATCGAGGGCGCCCGCGCGTTTCTCGAGAAGCGCAAGCCGGTATTCAAGGGGCGCTGACCACGACGCGGCACGGCGACACCACGCGCGCAACCGCTCCCAGAACGCGGGCGCGCTAAAAGAAACATGGAACGGAGACACCTTCATGCAACGGAAAGCACTCCTGATCGGCATGTGTGTACTGTGCGCCACGTCGGCGCGCGCATCGTCGGTCACGCTGTACGGAATCGTCGACAGCTACGTCGAATTCGATCGCATCGGCAGCCTGTCGACCCTGCGGCAAAGCGGCGGTGGCTCGTCGACGAGCCGCTTCGGACTGACAGGCGTCGAGGATCTCGGCGGCGGCACGTCGACCAAGTTCGTACTGGAAAGCGGCTTCTCGCCGGCCGACGGATCGTTCCAGGGCGGCACGCTGTTCTACCGGCAGGCCTACGTGTCGCTGCAGAACACGCGCTATGGCGACATCCGGCTCGGCCGGCAATACACGCCGGCGTTCTACGTCGTGTACGACGGCGATCCGTTCGGTCTCAACGAACGACTGTCGCCGCTCGCGCTGCTCGCCACCTCCACCGACACGATCACCAGCAACACGACGCCGCCGATTCCGCGCTTCAACCAGGCGGCGTCGTACCTGAGCCCCGACTGGAACGGCCTGCGCGTGATGGCCACGTACGGCTTCCCGACACCGAACGCGCTGTCCACGCAAGCCGGACGCAACTACGGCGCCGGGCTCCAGTACCGGATCGGCGGACTCTACCTCGGTGCAGGCTTCCAGGGCGACACGTCGGCCGGCAACCTGGCGCCCGTCGTCTCTCCGTCGACGACCCGCCACTACGTGTTCGCCGCCAACTACGCATTCGCACGCGTCAAGCTCTACACCGCGTTTCTGTACGGCGTCAGCACGGCGCCGAACCTGCCCGCGTTCTCGACCGCGAGCGCCGGCGCGTCGATCAACGTCGGCGCACTCGATCGCGTGCTCGTCTCGGTCGTGCGCCGCGACGTGAAAGGCTCGGCGAACGACGCGACCGCACTCGGCGTCGGCTACGACCATCCGCTGTCGAAGCGCACGTCGCTCTACGCACGCTATCTGTACATGAAGAACGGCGGCGACGCCCGCAACACGGTCGTCGTCGGCCTCCAGCCGCAACCGGGCGGCACCGAGCAGGTGTTCGCGTTCGGCATCGTTCACCGCTTCTGACGGAGTGCCCATGACCCCGACCATGTCCACCCATTCGGCCGCCGGCGACGCCGCCGCGACGCTGGCGCTCTACCGCCGGATCTCGCGCCGGCTGCTGCCGTTCCTGATCCTCTGCTACACGCTGTCGTTCATCGACCGGATCAACATCGGTTTCGCGCACGCGCAGATGGCGGCCGAACTGCACTTCTCCGACGCCGTCTACGGACTCGGCGCGGGCATCTTCTTCATTGGTTACATGGCGTTCGAGATTCCGAGCAACGCATGGCTTGCGCGGATCGGCGCGCGCAGGACGATCGCCCGGATCATGGTGCTGTGGGGGCTCGGCTCGGCCGCGACGATGTTCGTCACGACGCCCGCGCAGTTCTATGCGTGCCGTTTCCTGCTCGGCGTGTTCGAGGCCGGTTTCTTCCCCGGCATCCTGTTCTATCTCGGCGCGTGGTATCCGCCGCGGCAGCGCGCCAAGGCGTTCGCGCTGTTCATGACCGCGCTGTACCTCGCGGGGGTGATCGCCGGCCCGGTGTCCGGCGCCATCCTCTCGTACTTCGACGGCGCCGCCGGCCTGAGCGGCTGGCAATGGCTGTTCGTCATCGAGGGGCTGCCGAGCAGCGTGCTCGGCCTCGTCGCACTGCGCTTTCTCGACGATCGGCCGGACGACGCACGCTGGCTGTCGGACGCCGACAAGGCCGCGCTGCGCGTCGCGCATGCGCAGGCCGACGCCGGCGTGCCGGACGCGAACGCGGCGCGGCCATTGCTCGCTCACCGCGATCTCTGGCTGCTGTGTGCCGCCAATTTCGCGATCGCGGCGGCCGGCTACGCGCTCGTGTTCTGGATGCCCGTGATCCTGCATCGCGGCGGGCTGCACGGCGCGATGCAGGTCGGGCTGCTGTCCGCGCTGCCCTACCTGTGCGGCATCGCCGGCATGCCCG
>NZ_JAGIXF010000017.1:0-112669 GCF_021483755.1 Burkholderia sp. WTPI3
CGGCGGAAGCAGCTAGTCGAAATGCGCGAGCCCGGCAAGCAGCACCTCGTGCGTCGGCGTCGCCTCGAAGTCGACGCGCAGCAGTTGCTGCTGGCGTGCGAGCACGCGCAGCTTGATCGTCGTCGGCAGCGCGGCATCGCGTTCGAGATGGGGCGTCACGCCGCTACTGGCGAGCAGTTCGACGATCCGCTCCCCGGGCTCGTCGCAGCCCACGACGCACAGCAGCCCGGCCTGGGCTCCAAGCGTGACGGCGTTGCGCGCGACGTTGGCCGCACCGCCGAGCCGCTCCTCCTGACGCTGCACGTGCACGACCGGCACCGGCGCTTCCGGGGAAATACGGTCGACGTTGCCGAACCAGTAGCGGTCGAGCATCACGTCGCCCACGACGAGCACACGCGAACGCGCAAGTTGCTCGCGCGGTACCGGCACCACTTCGCGAAGAATAGTCATCGTGCGGTCATCCACGGGAGAGGGGCTGGGGATCGACATGCGGGCGTCCGATCGCGTAGTAATCGATGCCGAGTTCGGCCATCGCATCCGGCTCGTACAGGTTGCGCCCGTCGAAGATCACCGGTGCCTTCAATTCCGTCTTCAGGCGCGTGAAATCCGGGCTCCTGAATTCCTTCCACTCGGTGACGATCACGAGCGCGTCCGCTGCCGTCACGGCCGCATCTTGCGTATCGACGAAATGCAGGCGGGCGAGCGCATCGGACTTTTCGCCGAGATCGAGCGCGAACACACGGCGCGCCTCGTCGATCGCGACCGGGTCGTACGCACGGACGGTCGCGCCACGCCCGAGCAATGCGGCGATCAGGCGGCGGCTCGGCGCCTCGCGCATATCGTCCGTATTCGGCTTGAACGCAAGGCCCCAGACCGCGAATTCGCGGCCGGTCAGATCCGCGCCGAAGCGCTGCTCGATCTTGCCGATCAGCACGTCCTTCTGCGCGGAGTTGGCCGCTTCGACAGCCTCCAGGATGCGCAGCGGCTGGCCGTTCTCGCCGGCGGTGCGGATCAGCGCCTGCACGTCCTTCGGGAAGCACGAGCCGCCGTAACCGACGCCCGCGTACAGGAAGTGATAGCCGATACGCGGATCGGAACCGATCCCGCGGCGCACGGCTTCGATGTCGGCACCGACCTTGTCGGCAAGATTCGACATCTCGTTCATGAACGAGATACGCGTTGCCAGCATTGCGTTCGCCGCATATTTCGCAAATTCCGCCGAACGCACGTCCATATAGATCGTGCGCTCGTGATTGCGGTTGAACGGCGCGTAGAGCTTCTTCATCTTCTCGCGCGCGATCGTGCCCGTCTCGTCGTCGTCGACGCCGATGACGATCCGGTCCGGACGCATGAAGTCCTCGACTGCCGCGCCTTCCTTCAGGAACTCCGGATTCGACACGACCGAGAAGCGATGCGCGACGCTGCCAGCGAGCCCGCGTGCGCCGAGTGCCTCATCGACCACGGCGCGTACGCGTTGCGCGGTGCCGACCGGCACCGTCGACTTGTCGACGATCACCTTGAAGCCCGTCATGTGACGGCCGATGTTGCGCGCGGCCTCGAGCACATATTGCAGGTCGGCCGAGCCGTCCTCGTCGGGCGGCGTGCCGACCGCGATGAACTGGATCTCGCCGTGCGCGACGCTCGCTTCGATGTCGGTCGAGAACTGCAGGCGCCCCGCCGCGCGGTTGCGCGCGATGATGTCCTGCAGACCGGGTTCGTGAATCGGCATCCCGCCGTTGTTCAGGATGTCGATCTTGCGCGGATCGACGTCCAGACAGAAGACGTCGTGACCGATCTCGGCGAGACAGGAACCCGTGACGAGACCGACATAGCCGGTGCCGATGATGGTGATTTTCATAGATGTTCCGGTACTTCCCGGTAATTGACTAACTTGGCCGCCGGACCGAGCCCGGCGGCAACCGCTGCGCGTCGGCGCAGTACGCCGGAATCAGCCCGGCATCGCGGGTTCGACGCGGCGCGGCGCATAGGTTTCCCAACCGCTGCATCCCGGGCACTGCCAGTAGAAGAGCCGGGCACGGAACCCGCAATTCTGGCACGTATAGCGTGGCAGATTTTTGGTGCGCTGCCGGATCAGCGTGCGCATCATTTCGAGTTCCTTGCGGCGCGGCTCGTCGGCCGCCGCGATCTGCGCATCGAGCAGATGCAGCATGCCCGACAGGTTCGGCGCCTTTTCCATCTGCGCGCGCGCGAGCATATGCGCCGCTTCCTGGCCGCGCAGCCCTGCGATGTGCTGGTACGCAATATCAAGCAGGTCGTTCGACGGATAACGATCGACGTAGTCCATCAGCAGCTCGGCGCCCTCGACCGTCTTGCCGAGTGCGACGTAGGCCTTCATCAGTTTGTCGGTGACGAGCGGCAGATAAGCCGGATTCTGCTTTTCCACGCGCTTCCAGTGCTCGATCGCCGCCGCAGGGTCGCCCGCCGCTTCGGCCGCATCGCCCGACAGGATCGTCGCGCGGACGTTCTGGGAGTTCGCGACGAGCGCGAGCTTCAACTGCTCGGCCGCGGCCGCCGCGTTCTTGCGCTGCAGCGCGTCCTGCGCAAGCTCGCAATGGAACTGCGCGATTTCAGTGCCGAGCGACTTCTCGCTCATCGACTCGATGCGCTTCGCGGTATCGATCGACTTGTTCCAGTCCTTCTCGATCTCGTAGATCGTCAGCAGCGCCCGCTGCGCGCCCAGCGCGTAGTCGCCATCGGCGAGCCGATGGAACGCCTCCTCGGCGCGATCGAGCAGCCCTGCCTTCAGAAAATCCTGGCCGAGTTCGTACAGCGCGTGATCGCGCTCGTTGACCGGCAGATCGGTGCGGCTCAGCAGGTTCTGGTGCACGCGGATCGCGCGGTCCGTTTCACCGCGGCGGCGAAACAGGTTGCCGAGCGCGAAGTGCAGTTCGACCGTCTCGGGGTCGAGCTTCGCGACCTCGATGAACGCGTCGATCGCCTTGTCGGGTTGCTCGTTCAACAGAAAATTCAGGCCGCGAAAATACGATCGCGGCAGGTTGGCGCTCTCCGACAGGAGATTCTTCAGGTCATAGCGGGACGCCGCCCAGCCGAGCGCAAACGCCACCGGAATCGCGAGCAACCACCAGAAATCCAGATCCATGCGAAATATCGAAGCAGAGACGAAAACCGCGCGAGGCTCGCGCGGCGTCCGTGTTAAATGACGGGCGGCATCGGCGGCTGGTCGACGACGGTCGGGGTTTCGCGCGCCGCGCGCAGATCGCGCTTCAGGCGTCCGTTCTCGAGACGCAGACGGAAGATCGCGGGCAGCGCGGACAGCAGGCCAGCCAGCAGCCCGACGGCGAAGAACGCGAGACCGATCAGGATCAGCGGCGCCTGCCATGTGTAGCCGGCAAGGAAATTCAGCGTCGCGGTTTGCGTATTGGCCAGCGCGAGCACCAGCAGCAACACGAACACCAATACCCGGATCAGCCAGACGATAAACTTCATGTAGCCCTCTCTTTGTTGAGGTTTGCCGCGGCGCGCGACTCCCCTTCGCGGCGCCGAATCGCCCCGTATTGTAAAGGAAGCGTTTCCGCGTCACCGCACATCCTGCGCGCAGGCGCCTCCACGCGGTCGCCGGAAATGAAAAAAGCGCCCGCAGGGGGCGCTTTTTTCTTCAGCCTTCGCCGGATGGGTTCCGGGCACACCGAACGACGCTCAACGGTCGTCGTCCGGGTCATCAGCTTTCAGCGGCTCGCCGGCGCGGCCGTCGACGCGTTCACGCAATTCCTTGCCGGGCTTGAAGTGCGGCACGAACTTCTCGGGCACCTGCACTTTTTCCCCCGATTTCGGGTTGCGTCCGACGCGCGCCGGGCGACGGTTGAGGCCGAAGCTGCCGAAACCCCGAATTTCAATGCGATGCCCTTTCGCCAGGGCGTCGGACATCGCATCGAGCATCGTTTTCACTGCGAAATCCGCATCCTTGAGGACAAGTTGCGGAAATCGCAATGCCAGCTGCGCGACCAACTCGGATTTGGTCATACTTCAGCAGACCTCGTAAGGCTTACTGGTTCTGGCCGTCGAGCTTCGCCTTCAGCAGCGCGCCGAGGTTGGTCGTACCGGTCGCAGCCGAGCTGGTGTCCGACTGCAGGCCGCGGATCGCTTCCTGTTGTTCAGCCGAATCCTTCGCCTTGATCGACAGGTTGATGCCACGCGACTTGCGATCGATGTTGATCACCATCGCGTTGACCTTGTCGCCTTCCTTCAGCACGTTGCGTGCGTCTTCGACGCGATCCTGCGAGATTTCGGATGCACGCAGGTAGCCTTCGATGTCGCCCGTCAGCGTGATAACCGCGCCCTTCGCATCGACCGACTTCACAACGCCGTCGACGATCGAGCCCTTGTCGTTCATTGCAACGTAGTTGCTGAACGGGTCGCCTTCGAGTTGCTTGATGCCGAGCGAAATGCGCTCCTTCTCGACGTCGATACCGAGCACGATTGCTTCGACTTCGTCGCCCTTCTTGTACTTGCGAACAGCTTCTTCGCCGGCTTCGCTCCACGACAGGTCCGACAGGTGGACCAGGCCGTCGATGCCGCCCGGCAGACCGATGAACACGCCGAAGTCGGTGATCGACTTGATTGCGCCCGTGATCTTGTCGCCCTTCTTGAAGTTGCGGCTGAAGTCATCCCACGGATTCGGCTTGCATTGCTTCATGCCGAGGCTGATACGACGACGGTCTTCGTCGATCTCGAGGACCATGACTTCGACTTCGTCGCCCAGCTGGACAACCTTCGACGGAGCAACGTTCTTGTTGGTCCAGTCCATTTCCGACACGTGGACCAAGCCTTCGATGCCCGATTCCACTTCGACGAATGCGCCGTAGTCGGTAATGTTCGTGACCTTGCCGAACAGGCGCGTGCCCGACGGGTAACGGCGCGAGATGCCTTCCCACGGATCGTCGCCCAGTTGCTTGATGCCCAGCGAGACGCGGTTCTTCTCCTGGTCGAACTTGAGGATCTTCGCGGTGACTTCCTGGCCAACCGACAGGACTTCGCTCGGGTGACGCACACGACGCCATGCGATATCGGTGATGTGCAGCAGGCCGTCGATGCCGCCGAGGTCGACGAACGCGCCGTAGTCGGTGATGTTCTTGACCACGCCGTTGACGATCGCGCCTTCCTTCAGCGTTTCGAGCAGCTTCGCGCGCTCTTCGCCTTGCGTTGCTTCGATCACTGCACGACGCGACAGCACGACGTTGTTACGCTTGCGATCGAGCTTGATCACGCGGAACTCGAGCGTCTTGCCTTCGTACGGGGTCGTGTCCTTGACCGGACGCGTGTCGACCAGCGAACCCGGCAGGAACGCGCGGATGCCGTTGACCATCACGGTCATGCCGCCCTTCACCTTGCCGGTGATCGTGCCGGTGACGAGTTCGTTGTTGTCGAGGGCCTTTTCCAGCGACAGCCACGATGCAAGGCGCTTCGCCTTGTCGCGCGACAGGATCGTGTCGCCGTAGCCGTTTTCGAGCGCGTCGATTGCGACGGACACGAAATCGCCCGACTGCACCTCAACCTCGCCCTGATCGTTCAGGAATTCCTCGATCGGAATGTAAGCCTCGGACTTCAGGCCTGCATTGACGACCACGAAGTTGTGGTCGACGCGCACGACTTCGGCGGAAATCACTTCGCCGGCGCGCATGTCTTGACGGGTCAGCGACTCTTCGAACAGAGCCGCAAAGGATTCGGTATTCGGGGTGGAGGTTTGCAGGTCGGACATAAAAATCTGATTGTGCATGGATCGCTGTGCCACGCCGGCCGGAATGGCAGGCTGAAAGGGCCAGATCGAGGCCATACGGGGTTAAGGGTTTGAAACACGCTCCACGCTTGCGGCGCGGAGCACCTACCGCTGCCTGCCTTCTCAGGCCGGCTGACCGAGCGCCCGGTACCACTGCAGCACATGGTCGACGGCTTCATCGACCGACAGCGCTGACGTATCGAGCAGCTTGGCATCTGCCGCGGGCTTCAGCGGCGCGGCCGCGCGATTGCTATCGCGCGCGTCACGTTCACGCAGATCCCGGAGCAAGTTATCTATATTAGCAGAAAAACCTTTTTGCATCAATTGCTTATGCCGTCTGGCCGCGCGTGCCTCGGCGCTGGCCGTCAGGAACACCTTCAGCACCGCATCCGGGAAGATCACGGTGCCCATGTCGCGCCCGTCGGCAACGAGGCCCGGCGTCTTGCGGAACGCGCGCTGGCGCGCGACGAGCGCGGTACGCACCGGCCCGTGCACGGCAATGGCGGACGCGCGGTTGCCCACCGCTTCGGCGCGGATGTCGTTCGACACGTCGACGCCGTCGAGCTGCGCGCAGCCTTCGCGAAACGTGATGTGTAGATCGTCGATCAGTTTTACAAGCGCGTCGATGTCCTCCGCCGCGATGCCGTAGCGTACGCTCGCGAGCGCCGCGAGACGGTACAGCGCGCCGCTGTCGAGCAAGTGGAAGCCCAGATGGGCAGCGACGAGCGCCGCGACGGTGCCCTTGCCGGAAGCAGTCGGGCCGTCGATCGTGATGACGGGAGTCGGGTGAAAGGGTCGGGTCGATTTCATCGGGTCAGTCGGGTCAGGCTTTGGCGAGCGCGGCGAAGCGGTCGAAATAGTCGGGGAACGTCTTGCCGACGCACTTCGGGTCGTTGATCCGGACCGGCACACCGCCCAGGCTGACGAGCGAGAAGCACATCGCCATCCGGTGATCGTCGTACGTGTCGATCGCTGCGTTCGGCGTGAGCTGTTGCGGCGGCGTGACGACGAGATAGTCGGCGCCCTCCTCGACGATCGCACCGACCTTGCGCAGTTCGGTCGCCATCGCGGCGATGCGGTCGGTCTCCTTCACGCGCCAGCTCGCGATGTTGCGCAGCGTGCTCGTGCCGCTCGCGAACAGCGCCGCGACCGCGATGGTCATCGCCGCGTCGGGAATCAGGTTGAAGTCCATGTCGATCGGCTCGAGCTTGCCGTGGTCGTGGCCGATGCCGCGCACCTCGATCCAGTCGTCGCCCATCGACACGTTCGCGCCCATCTGCATCAGCGCGTTAGCGAAGCCGACGTCGCCCTGGATGCTCGCGCGCCCTACGCCCTCGACGCGCAGCGGGCCGCCGCCGAGCGCGCCGGCCGCGAGGAAGTACGAGGCCGACGACGCATCGCCCTCGACCATGATCCGGCCCGGCGAACGATAGCGCACGCCAGCCGGCACGATGAAGCGTTGCCAGCCGTCGCGCTCGACGCTCACGCCGAAGCGCTCCATCAGCCGGATCGTGATGTCGATGTACGGCTTCGAGATCAGCTCGCCGTCGACTTCGACGACGGTCTTTCCGTCCTTCGCCTTCACGAGCGGCAGCGTCATCAACAGCGCGGTGAGGAACTGGCTTGACACGTCGCCGCGCACGCTGATCGGCGCGTCGACCGTAACGGTCGCGGGCTTGATCCGCAGCGGCGGATAGCCTTCGTTCAGTTCGTAGTCGATCTGCGCGCCGATCTGCCGCAGGCCGTCGACGAGATCGCCGATCGGCCGCTCGTGCATGCGCGGCACGCCGTGCACGCGATAGTCGCCGCCGTTGACCGCGAGCGCGGCCGTCAGCGGCCGCACGGCCGTGCCCGCGTTGCCGAGGAACAGATCGGCCGTCTTCGCGGTGAATGCGCCGCGCGTGCCGGCGACGACACAGGTGTCGCCTTCGCGATCGAGCTTCACGCCGAGCTTGCCGAGCGCATCGAGCATCACGCGCGTGTCGTCTGAATCCAGCAGGTTGGTGATCGTCGTGTCGCCTTCGGCGAGCGCCGCGAGCAGCAGCACGCGGTTCGAGATGCTCTTCGAGCCGGGCAGGCGCACGGTGCCCGCTGCGCTGGAATACGGGCCGAGATCGAGATAGTCCATGGGAATCGTCCTGTTATTTCTTGACCGGTTCGGCAGCGGGCTGCGCACCGCGCTCCTGCCATGCCTTGCGTGCGGCGCGCGAGCGCGCGAACACGGCTTCGAGCGCCGCGCCGTCGCCGGCGTCGATCGCATCGCGCAGCCGTGCGAGCACGCGCGTATACCCGTCGAGTTCGTCGAGCAGCGCCGCACGATTCGCGACGCACACGTCGCGCCACATTTCGGGGCTCGACGCCGCGATCCGCGTGAAATCGCGGAAACCGCCGGCCGCGTACGAGAATTTCAGTTCGGCGTCCGCCTCGCCGAGAATCTGCTCGACGAGCGCGAACGACAACACGTGCGGCAGATGGCTGATCGACGCAAACACGCGATCGTGCTGCGCCGTGCTCATCATGCGCACATCGGCGCCGGTCGCCCGCCACATCGCGTCGATCCGCGCGACCGATTCGCGAGCATTCTCCGGCAGCGGACACAGCACGACGTTGCGGCCGACGTACAGATCCGGCAGTGCGGCTTCGACGCCGCTCGACTCGCGCCCGGCGATCGGATGCCCCGGCACGAACTGCGCGATCCGCTCGCCGAGCGCTGCGCGCGCGGCCGCGACGACGTCGGACTTGGTGCTGCCCGCATCGGTCACGATCGTCGCATCGCCGAGCCACGGCGCGATACGTGCGAGCAGCGGGCCCGTTTGCGCGACCGGCGCGGCCAGCAGCACGAGATCCGCACCAGCCAGCGCGTCGCGCAATTGCGCGTCGTCGTCGAGCGCGGCCGCGCGATCGATCACACCGAGCGCCAGCGCGCGTTCGACCGAGGCACGCGAGCGGCCGACGCCGAAGATGACCAATTTGTTGAATGCAAAGCCTGACACGACAAGAGCCAAGTGACGCACGCGGAACAACGCCCCGCGCACGGAAGTCCAGATTCCGGGCAACGGGCCCGCATCCGACTCGATCTGCGCCGGATACCACCCGAACCCGCCTTCGGCAGCGCCGTCCGGCCTGCCTTGCCCGCTTCGCCGCGCCGCCTGCGCGTGGCAGGTGACGGGCCGCTGCGCGTCAGCGCGCGCGCGGATACGAACCGAGTATCTTCAGGAACGCGGCCTTCTGGCCGAGCTCCGCGAGCGCGGCGGCCACGGCCGCCTCGTCCCGGTGCCCTTCGATGTCGATGTAGAAGTAATACTCCCACGTGCCGACGCGCGCAGGACGCGATTCGAAGCGCGTCATCGACACGCCGTGCCGCGCGAGCGGTTCGAGCAGCTTGAATACGGCGCCCGGCTCGTTCTTCACCGAGACGATCAGCGACGTCTGGTCGTGACCGCTCTGCCCCGCCGGCTGCTTGCCGATGATCACGAAGCGCGTGCGATTGTGCGGATCATCCTGAATCAGCGAGAACGCGATCTGCAGCCCGTAGTGCGCGGCCGCGCGATCGCCGGCGATCGCCGCGACGCTCGGGTCGGCCGCGGCGAGACGCGCGGCCTCGGCGTTGCTCGACACGGCCTGCCGCTCGAGTTGTGGCGCGTTCGCGGCCAGCCACTGCTGGCATTGCGCGAGCGCCTGCGCATGCGCGCATACGCGCGTCACGCCTTCGAGCGTGCCGTTCTGCGTGAGCAGGTTGTGATGGATCGGCAATGCGAGCTCGCCACTGATCAGCAACTGCGTCTGCAGCAGCAGGTCGAGCGTGCGCGATACGGCGCCTTCGGTCGAATTCTCGACCGGTGCGATGCCGAATGCGGACGCGCCGGCTTCGACCGAGCGGAAGACCTCGTCGATCGACGGACACGGGAGCCCTTCGATCGATTGGCCGAAATACTCGAACATCGCCTGCTCGCTGTATGTGCCGACGGGCCCGAGAAACGCGACGTGGATCGTCTGCTCGAGCGCGCGACTCGCGGCCATGATCTCGCGCCAGATGGCGCTGATGTGCTCGCTCGCGAGCGGCCCCGCGCTCATGTCCTGCAGGCGCGCGATCACCTGCAGCTCGCGCTCCGGCCGGAACACCGGCGCGTTGAAATGCTTCTTGACCTCGCCCACCTCCAGCGCCACCGCGGCGCGCTGGTTCAGGAGCGCGATCAGCTGCGCGTCGATCGCGTCGATACGATCACGCAGCGGTTTCAGGCGGGAATTCAGTTCGTCGTCCATGCGTAGTTGCCGTGCTGTTTGAGCCGCGTCGCCGTCAGGCGCCGCGCTGCTCGAAGTCCTTCATGTACTCGACGAGCGCTTTCACGCCCTCGAGCGGCACCGCGTTGTAGATCGACGCCCGCATGCCGCCGACGGACTTGTGGCCCTTCAGCTGCAGCAGCCCGCGCGCCTTTGCGCCGGCAAGGAAGTCTTCGTTGCGCGTTTCGTCGGCCAGGAAAAAGGGCACGTTCATCCGCGAACGTACCGCCGGCTCGACCTTGTTCAGATAGAAGCTGCTCCCATCGATCGTGTCGTAGAGCAGCTTGGCCTTCTCAATATTTCGTGCCTCCATCGCCTCGAGGCCACCCTGCCGCTTCAGCCACTGGAACACGAGGCCCGCGATATAGATCGCATAGGTGGGCGGCGTGTTGTACAGCGAGTTGTTCGCGGCGACGGTCTTCCATTCGAATGCGGACGGACAGATCGGCTGCGCGCGATCGAGCAGATCCTCGCGCACGATCAGCACCGTCACGCCGGCCATCCCGATGTTCTTCTGCGCGCCGCCGAACAGCACGCCGTATTTCGCGACGTCCATCGGGCGCGACAGGATGTGCGACGACACATCCGCGACGAGCGGCACGTCGCCGAGATCCGGAATCTCGAACGTCTCGACGCCGTCGATCGTTTCGTTCGTACACAGATGCACGTAGGCGGGATCGTCCGACAGCTGCCACTCGGCGCGGCCCGGCGCGCGCGTGAACCCGTCGGCCGTCTTGCCCGACGCGGCCAGATGCGGCGTGCCGTATTTCTTCGCCTCGTTGAACGACTTCTGCGACCACGAGCCCGTCACGACGAAGTCGGCCGTCTTGCGCGAGCCGAGCAGGTTCATCGGCACGATCGCGTTCTCGGCAATACCGCCGCCCTGCAGGAACAGGATCCGGTGGCTCGCCGGCACGCCGAGCAACTCGCGCAGGTCGGCGAGCGCCGCCTCGTGGATCGACATGAACTCCTTGCCGCGGTGGCTCATCTCCATCACGCTCATGCCGCTGCCATGCCAGTCGAGCATTTCGTCGGCAGCCTGCCGCAACACTTCCTCTGGCAGCGCCGCAGGGCCGGCGGAGAAATTAAAGACGCGCATCGTGAAAACCTCGGGAGGGACGCGACCGGCGGCTTGCCGCCGCATGTCAGTTGCAATTGAGCCGCGCCAAAAAAGGAATGGCCGTTTGCGCTCGCGCGCAAACGGCCATTATCGCACTGTCATCAGGCTCCCGCCAAACCCGGCCGAACGGCCGGGCGCGTGCCCGGACGGCTTACTTGCCCGGCTTGACTGCCGCGACTTCCTTGTCAGCCTGTGCACGCGTTGCCTGGATCGCTTGCGGCATGTACTTCTGCATCAGGCCGTTGACCACGTCGCGGCCAACCTGATCCTGAACCTGGATGAACTTGCGGCCCGTCGGGCTCTTGTAGAACGTCGTCAGATCCTTGATCTCCGACGTGCTGTAGTACTTCGCGTATGCGTCGTACTGGGCCGACATCGCGTCGTTCTGGAACTGCTGCGTACCGAACACCTTGCCTGCGCCGTCAACCAGCTTCGGCACCGCGTTCTTCTGCAGCGTCGGCACGGCAGCCTGCTTCTGCTTATCGTTCAGCGTCTTGTTTTCCGACAGCGCGTCCGACAGGATCGCCGGAACGAGTTGCTTTGCCTGCATTTCGGCGCTATTGCCGATAGCCGACACGAGCTTCGGCGCGTCGATCGCGTCGAGCAGATCCTTGATCGCCGCCTTCTTGTCGGCATCGATCGGCGCAGCTGCTGCGGTTGCAGCCGGTGCTGAATTCGACAGCGCTTGCGCCATCGCAAACGTCGGCACCAGTGCAGCCAGCAGAACCAGTTGCTTGAATTGCTTTTGCATCATCACTCCCTCTTGGAAATATGAATGGTTGCTCGCCGACCGCGGCGTCTTACGCCTGCGGCGGCTCGAGTCTCATCCGTTCTCAGGCTTCGCCGTCCGACGCCTCGTCGGCCTCGCCATCGCCCTCTTCGGCTTCCGCGATCTGCTGCAGGCCGGAGAGCTTGGTACCCTCATCGAGACTGATGAGTGTAACACCTTGCGTAGCGCGCCCCATCTCGCGAACCTCGGACACACGGGTACGAATCAAAACGCCCGCGGTCGTGATCAGCATGATCTGATCCTCGGCGTCGACGAGCGTCGCGGCGACGACCTTGCCGTTGCGCTCGGACGTCTGGATCGCGATCATCCCCTTCGTGCCGCGGCCGTGACGCGTGTACTCCGTAATCGGCGTGCGCTTGCCGTAGCCGTTCTCGGTCGCGGTGAGCACGGTCTGCTCTTCGCTGCCGGCGACCAGCAGCGCGATGACCTGCTGCCCGTCCTCGAGCTGCATGCCGCGTACGCCGCGCGCTTCGCGACCCATCGGGCGCACGTCGTTCTCGTCGAAGCGCACGGCCTTGCCGGCGTCGGAGAACAGCATCACGTCGTGCGCGCCATCGGTGATCGATGCGCCGATCAGGTAGTCGCCCTCGTCGAGGCCGACCGCGATGATGCCCTTCTTCATCGGGCGGCTGAATGCTTCGAGCGGCGTCTTCTTCACGGTGCCGAGCGACGTCGCCATGAAGATGAACTTGTCGGCCGAGAACTCCTTGACCGGCAGCACGACGTTGATCTTCTCACCGTCCTGCAGCGGGAACATGTTGACGATCGGGCGACCGCGCGAGTTGCGCGAGCCCTGCGGCACTTCATAGACCTTGACCCAGTACACGCGACCGCGGTTCGAGAAGCACAGGATGTAATCGTGCGTGTTCGCAATGAACAGCGTTTCGATCCAGTCGTCTTCCTTCATCTGCGTCGCTTGCTTGCCGCGACCGCCGCGCTTCTGCGCGCGATACTCGGACAGCGGCTGCGACTTCACGTAACCAGCGTGCGACATGGTGACGACCATGTCCTGCGGCGTGATCAGGTCTTCCGTATTCAGTTCGGTTGCGTTCAGCTCGATCTTCGAGCGGCGCGCGTCGCCGAATTCGGCCTTCACCGTCGTCAGCTCTTCGCCGATCATCGTCGTGATCCGCTCGGGGCGCGCGAGGATGTCCAGCAGGTCGGCGATCTGCGCCATCACTTCGCGATACTCGCCGATGATCTTGTCCTGCTCGAGACCGGTCAGGCGTTGCAGACGCATCTGCAGGATTTCCTGCGCCTGCGTGTCGGAAAGGCGATACAGCCCGTCGGCCTGCATCCCGAACGCCGGGTTCAGGCCTTCCGGACGATATGCGGAGCGGCCGCCTGCCGCGGCGTTGTCCGTCTCGGCACGCGTGAGCATCTCGCGCACGAGCGACGAATCCCACGGCTTCGCCATCAACTCCTGCTTCGCGATCGGCGGCGTCGGCGCGGCCTTGATGATCGCGATGAATTCGTCGATGTTCGCAAGCGCGACCGCGAGACCTTCGAGCACGTGGCCGCGTTCGCGGGCCTTGCGCAGCTCGTAGATCGTGCGGCGCGTCAGCACTTCGCGTCGATGCGACAGGAAGCACTGCAGGATTTCCTTCAGATTCAGCAGCTTCGGCTGGCCGTCGACGAGCGCGACCATGTTCATGCCGAACGTGTCCTGCAGCTGCGTCGCCTTGTACAGGTTGTTCAGCACCACTTCAGGCACTTCGCCGCGCTTCAGCTCGATCACGACGCGCATGCCGCTCTTGTCGGACTCGTCGCGAATGTCGGAGATGCCTTCGAGCTTCTTCTCGTTGACGAGTTCGGCGATACGCTCGAGCAGCGAGCGCTTGTTGACCTGGTACGGCAGTTCGTCGACGATGATCGCCATCCGCTGGCCGCGGTCGATCTCCTCGAAGTGCGTGGCCGCGCGCATCACGACGCGACCGCGCCCGGTGCGGTAGCCATCGCGCACGCCGGCGACGCCATAGATGATGCCGGCCGTCGGAAAGTCCGGCGCCGGGATGATCTCGATCAGCTCGTCGATCGTCGCGTCGGGGTTGCCCAGCAGATGCTGGCACGCGTCGACGACTTCGTTCAGGTTGTGCGGCGGAATGTTGGTCGCCATGCCGACCGCGATGCCCGACGAGCCGTTGATCAGCAGGTTCGGAATGCGCGACGGCAGAACCGACGGCTGCGTCTCGTTGCCGTCGTAGTTCGGCTCGAAGTCGACCGTTTCCTTATCGATGTCGGCAAGCAGCTCATGACCGATCTTCGCCATGCGAATTTCGGTGTAGCGCATCGCCGCGGCATTGTCGCCGTCGATCGAGCCGAAGTTGCCCTGCCCGTCGATCAGCATGTAGCGCAGCGAGAAGTCCTGCGCCATCCGCACGATCGTGTCGTATACCGCGGTATCGCCGTGAGGGTGATACTTACCGATCACGTCACCGACGATACGCGCCGATTTCTTGTACGCGCGGTTCCAGTCGTTGTTCAGTTCGTGCATCGCGAACAGTACGCGCCGGTGCACGGGCTTCAGGCCATCGCGGACATCCGGAAGGGCACGTCCGACGATCACGCTCATCGCGTAATCGAGATACGAACGGCGCATTTCCTCCTCTAGGGAGGTGGGCAGGGTCTCTTTGGCGAATTGATCCATGTATCCGTATCGTTTCGGAGCGAAGACGGCGAACGCCTTTCGCGTGGGCGCTGCATGCGCAACGCAACGCGAGATTCTAACATGCGCCCATCAGCCGCCAATTCGCCGGCCACACACTATATGTAAACAGCAAAAATCGTGGCCACGGCGACACGGGCCGGATCGACCGCGATCGTACCCTTCAAGACGGACCAGGGTTGCACCGGATCCGCGCCAAGCCCGCGAGTAAACCACTTGCCGGCCTTCCCGCAATTTCGCGCGCCCGCTCTTGACAATCTCTAAAAGTTACGGCAGGCCGGTGTTGCGCATGCACCACAAACGTTGAGGCGATCTTGGGGTGGGGAGGATTTTTTTTCGTAGGAAGGGAACGATATGGCAAAATGCCAACGCACTGAAAGTTAGACGCTGCTCGAAGTCTACACAGAGCGGTGCCGCGTTTTTTGTGCCGCACCAATGTTATACTTCGAGCAATGTATGACTTGTCACCGTCAACAGGCTCGCAGTAAACCTGCGGTAATCTCAATTTCGAGAGGAGAAATATGAATAAACTTTCAAAGCTCGCGTTCATTGCAGCTACCGCAGTTATGGCTGCATCCGCTTCGGCACAGTCGGTGCCGGCGTCGCGTCAAGCCGTCAACGACAACTGGGTGAACGGCACGGGCGAATGGGTGTGGATGAACGGCACGAACGAGCTCTGCTGGCGTGACGCATTCTGGACGCCGGCCACCGCCAACGCGAAGTGCGATGGCGCACTGGTCGCCCAGGCACCGCAGCCGCCGGTCGCTCCGGTCGCTCCGGCCATCACGAGCCAGAAGATCACGTACCAAGCCGACGCACTGTTCGACTTCGACAAGGCAACGCTGAAGCCGGCCGGCAAGCAAAAGCTGGACGAACTGGCTTCGAAGATCGAAGGCATGAACACGGAAGTGGTCGTCGCAACGGGCTACACGGACCGCATCGGTTCGGACAAGTACAACGATCGTCTGTCGCTGCGCCGTGCGCAAGCTGTCAAGTCGTACCTGGTCAGCAAGGGCGTTCCGTCGAACAAGATCTACACGGAAGGCAAGGGCAAGCGCAACCCGGTTACGACTGGCTGCAACCAGAAGAACCGCAAGCAGCTGATCGCCTGCCTCGCACCGGACCGCCGCGTGGAAGTCGAAGTGGTCGGTACGCAAGAAGTCCAGAAGACGACCGTTCCGGCAAACTAAGCCGCGGTTTTCGACTGCTTCAAAGCCCCGCTCCGGCGGGGCTTTTTCTTTGACGCCCGCTCAGGCGCTCGCTGGCCTCGTCGTCCGCCCGCTTATATACTCGGGGCTGACGTACCGACGCACCGCCCTCCTTCCGTAGCCCGTTTGCCGACATGACCAACGCCGATCCGCACGAACTCCAGAAATTCAGCGACCTCGCCCATCGGTGGTGGGATCCGAATGCCGAATTCAAGCCTCTGCATGACCTGAACCCGGTCCGGCTCGGCTGGATCGACGCACATGCCCACCTGGCCGGCAAGCGCGCACTCGATATCGGCTGTGGCGGCGGCATCCTGTCCGAATCGATGGCCGGACTCGGCGCGCAGGTGAAAGGCATCGACCTGTCGACCGAAGCGCTCGGCGTCGCCGACCTGCACAGCCTCGAAAGCGGCATCGCGGTCGACTACGAGGCGATCGCCGCCGAGGCGATCGCCGAACGTGAGCCGGGCAGCTACGACGTGGTCACCTGCATGGAGATGCTCGAGCACGTGCCGTCGCCCGCCGGCGTGGTTTCCGCGTGCGCGACGCTCGTGAAGCCGGGCGGCTGGGTGTTCTTCTCGACGCTGAACCGCAACCTGAAGTCGTACCTGTTCGCCGTGATCGGCGCGGAATACATCGCACAAATGCTGCCCAAGGGCACCCACGACTACGCGCGCTTCATCCGCCCGTCGGAACTGGCCGGCTTCGTGCGCGCGACGGATCTGCACATCGTCGACATCAAGGGCATCACCTATCATCCGATCGGCAAGCGCTTCGCGCTGTCGAACGACACCGACATCAACTACCTCGTCGCGTGCCGCCGCGGCGCGTGACCTTCCGACCGGCATGACGACTCCTCTTTCGACCGCGCAGGCCGCACTCGATGAGCCGCGCCTGCTGCACTGCGATGCGGTGCTGTTCGACCTCGACGGCACGCTCGCCGACACCGCCCCCGATCTCGCGGCGGCCGTACACAAGATGCAGCGGGTGCGTGACCTGCCGGAAACACCGCTCGACGTGCTGCGGCCGCTGGCATCCGCCGGTGCGCGCGGCCTGCTCGGCGGTGCATTCGGCATCAACCCGCAAACGCCCGGCTACGAAGCGATGCGCGACGAGTTCCTGGCCAATTACGCAACGGACATCTGCGTGCACACGTCGCTGTTCCCCGGCATCGGCGATGTGCTCGACGAACTCGATGCGCGCGGCGTGCGCTGGGGCATCGTCACGAACAAGGTGATGCGCCTCACCACTCCGCTCGTCGAGCTGCTCGGCCTCGCGCAGCGCGCGGGCTGCGTCGTCGGCGGAGACACGACGCCACACCCGAAGCCGCATCCGGCCCCGCTGCTGCATGCGGCCAAGCGCTTGTCGCTCGCGCCGGAGCGCATTGCCTATGTCGGCGACGATCTTCGCGACATCCAGGCCGGCAGCGCGGCAGGCATGGCGACGGTCGCGGCCGCGTACGGCTATTGCGGCGACGGCGCCGCGCCAGCCGACTGGCAAGCACAGCATCTCGTCGGCACGACGCAGCAACTGCGCGAACTGCTGCGCCATGTTGGGATATAATGATTGATCTTATCCGCGGGGGCGACCTGGTTTCGACAGGGGTTGTGAAGCGGCTAGGGCATGTCGAGGACCCGTCACCTCGTTAATCAATGGGAAAATCGTAACTGCAAACGACGATACGTTCGCACTGGCAGCCTAACGGCCGCCGTCCTCTGCCTAGTTCACTGACGGGCTAGTGTCGCAAGACCGGTAGCAATACCGACAGAGGTCATTTACGTCAGTTAAGCCCTGTCGGCGTCGCGACGCCAGGGTCGAAAACCTAGCGAATCGCCGTAGTGCAGCGTGTTCGTCCGCGTCGCTGCGGTTAAATCAAATGACTGAACTAAACATGTAGAACTAGTCGTGGAGCGCTTCTGGACGCGGGTTCGATTCCCGCCGCCTCCACCAAATTCCGCGCTTGACGCACGAACCCCGCACGACGCAAGTCTGCGGGGTTTTTTGTTGCCGGTGAAACCACACGTCCCGCTCCTTCCGAAAAAGCGCCCAGCCACGGACGGGCCGGGCGGAATGCCGCCGGTATTCCGGCGACAGGAGGTGACGGGTGTTCGGTGCCGCCCGCGCGGTCATCGACCGCCGAACGGCGTGCTGCCCGGCACCGCAACCGGGGCGCGACGCGTCGTCGCAACCGGCACGCGGCCCACCGGGCGATGCACGACTTAGCTGCCGCGATACAGCGACTTCATTTCTTCAGCACTGGCCGGGCGCACGCCCATTGCGCGCGAACCCGATGCCGATGCGCCTTGCGCTTGCGCGCCGTACCCGCTGGCGTCGACGCCTTGTGCCTGGGCGAGGCGCTGCTGCTCTGCGACACGAGCGGTGGCAGCCTGGATGGCTTCCGGATAGTGCGGATCTTCGCCGCGGGCAGTGTTGTAACCCGCTTGCTGCAGTTGAACCAGTTCGGCGCGAACCTGTGCACGGGTGAGTGCCGAGCCGGACTGCGCGAACGACACGACCGGGGCAACGAGAGCGGCAGCAACGACAACGGCTTGAACGAGCGACTTCATGATGACCTACCTCCACATTTGTCTGTTTTCGCGGTGGACACCTCGTTCACCGCTGACAGACCAAAGTTTATGTAGGTGAGTGCTTAAGAATAAGGCAGGTTTGTGGAAGACATTCTTCCTGAATCAAGGGTTAACCCTAGATTCCACCCTCCTCGTTTGCCGCATTGCATGTCGATGCACCATAAAGCACGAGCCCCGCGAAGCAGCAAGCTTCGCGGGGCTCGAAGAGAACCGCACGGACCCCGTGTGGCCATCGGTCAGGCGCGTGCCCGCAACCTTGCAGCGCGCCTGCGCCGATCTTTACTGGCTATCCATCGGGCACTTCAAGTTGCAGCCGTCCGGGTCACCCATGTCACCCTTGCGACGCAGCGCCGACTTCTTGCCGGACTGATATTTCTGCGACGGCGCCGACGCAGCGAACGGCATCTGCGGATGCTCGTTCAGGCGAAACTGGTCGCTCAGGATGCCGCCGGGTACGCCCGGCGAATTCTGCGCAAATGCAAACGGCGATACGGCGACCAGAAGCCCCGCGGTCAACGCTGCCGCGGAGAGGTGAACGGAAAGTTTCATGGCGGGATGACGCCTGAACGGCGTGCTTGTTGGAACGTTGATCAAGCGGCAAGCGTAGCGCAAATCCCCCGCTGCTGCAGCGCGATCCAATCCGGGCCTCGTTACCGTGCATTGCCGTCCGGCGCAGCCGCGCCGTCGCTGCCGGCCAGCCCCGTCGCGATGCCGGTCAGCGTTCCGCATGCCGCCGGATCGTAACCGTCGAGATGTGCGACGCGCTCGACGAAACGCGCATCGCGCAGCAATGCCAGCACCCCGGCGAGCGGCCGCGAGCCAAGCCGCGCGCGCTCGCACGCGAAGTAATAGTCCTCGTCGACGACCGGGATAAAGTCGAGCCCGAAGTGATGCGCGGCCGGCTCGACGCCGAAGCCGAGATCGGCCATCCCGCTTGCGACGAACGCCGCGATTGCCGAGTGCGTGAGCTCGGCCGACGCATAGCCGTCGATGCGCTCGGGATCGATGCCGATCGCGCGCAGCGCAAGATCCAGCAGCATCCGGGTGCCCGACCCTGGCTGCCGATTGACGAAACGAATGTCGCTGCGGGCGAGATCGGCAAGCCCGCAGACCTGCTTGGGATTGCCCCGCGGCACGAACAACCCTTGCTGGCGACGCGTCAGATGAATGAGCACGTGACGCGTATCGTCGAGCCATGGCCGGTAGATCTGCGCACACTGCTCACGGAACGCGCCGCGTGGCAGATGGAAGCCGGCCAACTCGCATTCGCCGCGCGCGAGCGCCTGGACGGCCTCGACGCTCTCCCGATACTTGATGTCGACGGCTGCCTGCGCGTCGACGAGCGCGGAAACGAGTGTCGCGACCGCGTAGCCGTGCGACGCATGGATGCGCACGGCGCCGTCGCGCTGCGCGAGCCGCCGGTTCAGGTCGCTCGCCACTTCGGCCGCCAGCGCGCGCAAGTTGCCGTCGAGACGACTGCGCGCGAGGCGCTGCGCGTCGACGATCGCCTGCCCGAGTTCCGACAGCGTCGATCCCTTGCCGCGCGCGGTTTCGATCAACGCCGCGCCGACGCACGCCTCCAGCGCGCGCAGCATGCCCCAAGCGTGCCGATACGACAACCCTTTCGCCTGCGCGGCCTGCGCGATGCTGCCTGTGTCGGCCACCAGTTCCAGCAACGGCGCGACGTCCGACAGACTGGCCGTGCGGCCCTCGGTGTCGCGTACGGTCAGATACGCGTCGCATTCGATTTGAATCAATTATGCACTCCAATCTCCTATTGCGACTGCGAAATCTTCCGCTTATCGTTGGTGTAAATCAATCAGAACGAAGTCCCGATGCGTACTATATGAATTTCGAGCGCATATGAGACTTTGGAGGAGCATAACCGATGTCCCCGAATTCCCATGCGCCCGACGCGCTCGTCGAGCGCCATGCGCGCGCCGGCCGCTCGCTCGTCGCGATCCTGCACGCGATCCAGGACGACGCGGGTTACGTGCCGGCGGGCTGCGTCGCACCGCTCGCGAAGACGCTGAACCTGTCGCGCGCGGAAGTCCACGGTGTGCTCACCTACTACCATCACTTCCGCACCTCGCCGCCCGCACGCGTGACGATCCAGATGTGCCGCGCCGAAGCATGCCGCAGCATGGGCTGTGAAGCGCTGGCCGCGCATGCGGAAGCACGCACGGGTTGCCGGTTCGACGCGGCACACGGCAACGGCGCCAATGCGCACGCACCCGATGCAGTCGCGCTCGAATCGGTCTACTGCCTCGGACTGTGCGCTCAATCGCCGTCGATGACGGTCAACGGCGTGCTGCACGCAAAGGTCACGCCGGAGAAATTCGACGCACTGCTCGCCGACGCGGCCGCTCACACCCCGGAGGCCGCATGACGACCCGCATCTACGTTCCGCGCGATTCGTCCGCGCTGGCGCTCGGCGCCGACGCGCTGGCCGGCGCAATCGTCGCGGAAGCCGAACGGCGCGGCATCGAGATCGAGCTGATCCGCAACGGCTCGCGCGGTCTGCTCTGGCTCGAACCGCTCGTCGAGGTCGGCACGGCCGCTGGACGCGTCGGCTATGCGAACCTGTCGGCCGCCGACGTACCGAGCCTGTTCGACGCGAACTGGATCGACGGCGGCGCGCATCCGAGCGGCATCGGCCTCGTCGACGCCTTGCCGTATCTCGCCCGCCAGCAGCGCCTGACCTTCGCGCGCATCGGCCTGACCGACCCGCTGTCGATCGACGACTACCTGAAGCACGACGGCCTCGCCGGCCTGAAGAACGCCCTCGCGCTCGACGGCGCTGCCGCATGCGAGACGCTGATCGAATCGGGGCTGCGCGGCCGCGGCGGCGCGGCCTTTCCGGCAGGCATCAAGTGGCGTACCGTCCGGCACGCGAGCGCCGCGCAAAAGTACATCGTCTGCAACGCGGACGAAGGCGATTCGGGCACGTTTTCCGACCGCCTGATCATGGAAAGCGACCCGTACTGCCTGATCGAAGGGATGATCATCGCGGGTATCGCGACGGGCGCGACGCTCGGCTACATCTACGTGCGCAGCGAATACCCGCACGCGATCGCGGCGCTCGAAACCGCGATCGAGCGCGCCCGCGCAGCCGGCTGGCTCGGCGAACACGTGCTCGGCTCCGCGCATGCGTTCGACCTGCACGTCGCGAAAGGCGCGGGCTCGTACGTGTGCGGCGAGGAAACGGCACTGCTCGAATCGCTCGAAGGCAAGCGCGGCGTCGTGCGCGCGAAGCCGCCGCTGCCCGCGCTCGCCGGCCTGTTCGGCCAGCCGACCGTGATCAACAACGTGATCACGCTCGCAACGGCGCCGGTGATCTTCGCGCGTGGTGCCGCGTTCTATCGCGACTACGGGATGGGCCGCTCGCGCGGCACGCTGCCGTTCCAGCTCGCGGGCAACATCCGTCACGGCGGGCTCGTCGAACTCGCATTCGGCGTCACGCTGCGCGAGTTGCTGTTCGACTACGGCGGCGGCACGGCAAGCGGCCGCCCCGCGCGTGCCGCTCAAGTGGGCGGCCCGCTCGGCACCTACCTGCCCGAACACCAGTGGGACGTGCCGCTCGACTACGAGGCCTACACGGCGATCGGTGCAGTCGTCGGTCACGGCGGCATCGTGCTGCACGACGACACGTCGAATCTCGCCGAACTCGCCGAATACGCGATGAAGTTCTGCGCGATCGAATCGTGCGGCAAGTGCACGCCGTGCCGGATCGGATCGACGCGCGGCGTCGAGACGATCGCCCGCATCCGCCAGGGCGACACGTCGGAGCGTCAGGTCACGCTGCTGCGCGATCTGTGCGACACGATGCTCGCCGGCTCGCTGTGCGCGATGGGCGGGATGACGCCGTACCCGGTGCTGTCCGCGCTCGACCATTTCCCCGAAGATTTCGGGCTCGCCGCCGGCAAGCAAGCCGCGTCGGGTCCGGTCAAGGCTGCGGCCTGACCCAGAAGGAGCCCTGCATGTCACTCGACACGAACAACGTCCGCCAAGGCAGCTGCGGCTCGGGCCAATGCGCGTGCAAGAGCGCCGCACAGGCGCGCGCGCTCGATCCGTTGGACGATACCGACTACGGCACGCCGCAACGCCATGCCGACACCGACGTCACGCTCGAAATCGACGGCCAGCCGGTCACGGTGCCGGCCGGCACGTCGGTAATGCGCGCCGCGATCGAAGCAGGCGTCAACGTCCCCAAGCTCTGCGCGACCGACTCGCTCGAACCGTTCGGTTCTTGCCGTCTGTGCCTCGTCGAAATCGAAGGCCGGCGCGGCTATCCGGCGTCGTGCACGACGCCGGCCGAAGCCGGCATGAAGGTGCGCACGCAGTCCGATCGGCTGCAGTCGCTACGCCGCAACGTGATGGAGCTGTACATTTCCGATCACCCACTCGACTGCCTCACCTGCCCGGCCAACGGCGACTGCGAGCTGCAGGACATGGCGGGCGTCGTCGGGCTGCGCGAAGTGCGCTACGGCTTCGACGGCGCGAATCACCTTCGCGACGCCAAGGACGAATCGAATCCGTACTTCACATACGATCCGTCGAAGTGCATCGTGTGCAACCGCTGCGTACGCGCGTGCGAGGAAACGCAAGGCACGTTCGCACTGACGATCGCCGCGCGCGGTTTCGAATCGCGCGTCGCCGCCGGCGAAAGCGAATCGTTCATGGCCTCGGAATGCGTATCGTGCGGCGCCTGCGTCGCCGCCTGCCCGACCGCCACGCTGCAGGAAAAGTCCGTCGTCCAGCTCGGCCAGGCCGAGCATTCGGTCATCACCACCTGCGCGTACTGCGGCGTCGGCTGCTCGTTCAAGGCGGAGATGAAGGGCACGCAGGTCGTGCGCATGACGCCGCACAAGAACGGCCTCGCGAACGAAGGCCACGCATGCGTAAAGGGACGCTTCGCGTGGGGCTATGCAACGCACAAGGACCGCATCACGCAGCCGATGATCCGCGAGAAGATCACCGATCCGTGGCGCGAAGTCAGCTGGGAAGAAGCGCTCACCTACGCGGCAACGCAGTTCCGCAAGCTGCAGCAGAAGTACGGCCGCGATTCGATCGGCGGCATCACGTCGTCGCGCTGCACGAACGAGGAAACCTACCTCGTGCAGAAGCTCGTGCGCGCCGCGTTCGGCAACAACAACGTCGATACCTGCGCCCGCGTGTGCCATTCGCCGACCGGCTATGGCCTGAAGACGACGCTCGGCGAATCGGCCGGCACGCAGACTTTCGCGTCTGTCGGCCACGCCGACGTGATCGTCGTGATGGGCGCGAACCCGACCGACGGCCACCCGGTGTTCGGCTCGCGCCTGAAGCGGCGCATCCGCGAAGGCGCGAAGCTGATCGTGATCGATCCGCGCCGCATCGATGTGGTCGACGGCCCGCACGTGAAGGCCACGCATCACCTGCAACTGCGGCCCGGCACCAACGTCGCGATGGTCAATGCGCTCGCGCACGTGATCGTCACCGAAGGGCTCGTCGCCGACGCATTCGTTGCCGAGCGCTGCGAGACGCGTGCGTTCGAGCAATGGCGCGAGTTCGTGTCGCGTGCCGAGAACTCGCCGGAAGCGACCGCGGACGTGACGGGCGTGCCGGCTGCTCTGGTGCGCGAAGCCGCGCGCCTCTATGCAACCGGCGGCAACGCCGCGATCTACTACGGTCTCGGCGTGACCGAACACGCGCAAGGTTCGACGACGGTGATGGGCATCGCGAACCTCGCAATGGCGACCGGCAACATCGGCCGCGAAGGCGTCGGCGTCAATCCGCTGCGCGGCCAGAACAACGTGCAGGGTTCGTGCGACATGGGTTCGTTCCCGCACGAATTGCCCGGCTACCGGCACATCGGCGACGAAGTCGTACGCACGCAGTTCGAGCAGGCATGGTCGGCCACGCTGCAACCGGAACCGGGGCTGCGCATTCCGAACATGTTCGACGCAGCGCTTGACGGCAGCTTCAAGGGGCTCTACTGCCAGGGCGAGGACATCGTCCAGTCGGACCCGAACACGCAGCATGTCGCCGCCGCGCTGTCCTCGATGGAATGCATCGTCGTGCAGGACATCTTCCTGAACGAAACCGCGAAATACGCACACGTGCTGCTGCCGGGTTCGACGTTCCTCGAGAAGGACGGCACGTTCACGAACGCGGAGCGCCGCATCTCGCGCGTGCGCAAGGTGATGCCGCCACTCGCCGGCTACGCGGACTGGGAAGTGACGCTGCTGCTGTCGCAGGCGCTCGGCTACGACATGCATTACACGCATCCGTCGGAAATCATGGACGAGATAGCGCGGCTCACGCCGACCTTCTCGGGCGTGTCGTACGAGAAGCTCGACGCGATGGGCAGCATTCAGTGGCCGTGCAACGAACAGGCGCCGGAAGGCACGCCGACGATGCACGTCGACGAGTTCGTGCGCGGCAAGGGCCGGTTCGTGATCACGCAGTTCATTCCGACGCCGGAAAAGGTCACGCAGCGCTATCCGCTGATCCTGACGACGGGCCGCATCCTGTCGCAATACAACGTCGGCGCGCAGACCCGTCGCACCGAAAACGTCCAGTGGCACGAAGAGGACCGCCTCGAGATCCATCCGCACGACGCGGAGGATCGCGGGATCCGGACCGGCGACTGGGTCGGCATCGAGTCGCGTGCCGGTCATACGGTGTTGCGCGCGCTCGTGGCCGAGCGCATGCAGCCGGGGGTCGTGTACACGACGTTCCACTTCCCCGAATCGGGCGCGAACGTGATCACGACGGACAGTTCCGACTGGGCGACGAATTGCCCGGAATACAAGGTGACGGCCGTGCAGGTGATGCCGGTTGCGCAACCGTCCGACTGGCAGCGTGCGTATGCGCGCTTCAACTCGGAGCAGCTCGACCTGCTCGAGCGCCGCGCCGGCGCGCAGGCTGCCGTGACGACAGGCAAGTGAGGACGCGATGGACACCGGACACCTGATCGACATGGCCAACCAGATCGGCGCTTTCTTCGAATCGATGCCCGATCGCGAAGAAGCGCTGACCGGGATCGCCGAGCATATCCGGCGCTTCTGGGAGCCGCGGATGCGCCGCGCGTTTCTCGCCGCACTCGACGATCCGTCGGGCGCAGCCGCGCAACGCGCGGCACCGATCGTGCTCGCCGCGATCGCCGCGCATCGCGCTTCGCTCGTGCCGGCCGCTGCACCTGCCTGAACGTCTCCCGCTACGCGGGCAGCGACATGCCCGCGAACCAGCTTTCGCAATGGCGCAGCAGCGCGTTCGCATCGGTTGCGGTGCGGCCGCGCGCCGCGATGTAACCATCGGGCCGCAGCAGGTAGAACGACGGCCTCGAGCGACCGTATGCCTGTGCGAGCCCGTCCGCTCCGTCGCTTTCGGCATCAGCGACGCGCCACGCACGCACGGCGCCCGGCATGATCCGCTCCAGCCCCTGCACGAGCGCCTGCGCATCCGCGGACATCGGAGGCACATCGGCTGTCTCGCCTGCTTCTCCGCTCACGGGCTCCTCGAGCAGCAGCAGCGTAAAGCTCGCCGGATCGTGCAGGTCGTATAGCCGCGCGGTTCCGGGTGCCTGACCGAGCGGCCCGTCGACGACGTGTACGAGCGCATCGGGCGCACGCTCGCCGGCCCGCGGGCCGCCATCGAGCACGCGCTCGAGCGTGAGCGCACTTTTGCGATATTGCACGCCGAGTTCGCTGACGGTGCGACGCACAGCATCGCGCACCGGCCCGAACGACGCCAGCAGCGGCACGACATGATCGCGCAGCAGCTTCATCGCACCGTGGTCGGCTTCGACGATCTGCGTGACGAGGCCAGTCTGCCGCAACACGTCGCGCTCGATCGGATGACGCTCCGCGTGATACGTGTCGAGCAGCCGCTCCGGCGAGCCCGCGCCGAGCACGCGCGCGAGCTTCCAGCCCAGATTGAACGCTTCCTGAATGCCCGTGTTCATGCCCTGCGCGCCCGCCGGGCTGTGGACGTGCGCGGCATCGCCCGCGAAAAATACGCGCCCTTGACGCAGCCGATCGACCATCCGGCTGTGCAGGTGGAAATACGACGACCATGCGAGATCGCTCGGCGAGATCGACGCGCCCACACGAGCGCGGACGATCGCCTCGCATTCCGCGAGCGACGGCGTCGACGTCTCCGGCGATGCATCGCTGCCGGGCGGCCGGTCGGCGACGAGCCGAAAGCGACCGCCGCCCATCGGGAACAGCGCCGCGATGCCGGCGGACGTGGTGAACAGGTGGATCTCCTCTTCCGGCCAGTCGGGTATCGCCGCGAAATCGGCGAGCAGGAAAGTCTGTTCGAACGCATGCCCGGCGAAGCCGAGGCCAAGCAGATGGCGTACCGTGCTGTGCGCGCCGTCGGCGGCGATCAGGTATGACGGCGCGAACGCTTGTTCGAGGCCGTCGACGCCGCGGATCTTCACGTCGAGCGACGTGCCGCCCGCGTCGCACGCTGTGAGCGTGACGCCACGCTCGATTGTCACGCCGAGCCCTGCGAGATGCTCGGCGAGCAGTCGCTCGGTGATGCTCTGGTCGAGGAACAGCAGATATGGATAGCGCGTTTGCAGCGGGTCGAAATCGAGCCGCGCGATCACGCGGCCGTCCGCGTGCAGCGCGGCCGCATGCGCGCGATGGCCCAGCGCGAGGAACGGTTCGACCGCGCGATGCTGCTCCAGCAATTCGAGCGTGCGCGCCTGGATGCCGATCGCTCGTGAATACGGCGCGGGCATGGCGAGCCGGTCGATGATGCGCACCGGCACGCGAGCCCGCGCGAGGCTCATTGCGGCGGCAAGGCCGGTCGGCCCGGCGCCGACGATCAGCACGGGCGGAATGTCGAGCAGTGTGTCAGCCATGAGAACCTCGATGACACGCGATCCTGCAAGTCTACGCCGCTCCGCGTGACGGGGCCATATGCCGACCTGCCAATCTGGGGCGGCCCCGCGCAGTGTGGGAAAATACGCGCTTTCCGTCAGTTTTCGCGTCATGGATTCCGCATTCGACCGAGCGTACGCCGCGCACCGCGCGGGCCACCTCGCCGAGGCCGAGCACGGCTACCGTGCCGCGCTCGCCACCAACCCCGCCGACGCCGACGCACTCCATCTGTTCGGCGTGCTGCGGCATCAGCAGGGGCAACATGCCGAGGCGGCCGATCTCGTCGGGCGCGCGGTCGCGCTGCGCCCGGGCGACGCCGCACTGCAGCTCAACCTCGGCAACGCGCTGAAGGCCCTCGGCCGGCTCGACGAAGCGATCGACCGCTTTCGCAACGCGCTGACGCTCGCGCCCGAATTTCCGCTCGCGCACTACAACCTCGGTAACGCGTATGCGGCGCTGCAACGCCACGAGGATGCCGTCGACGCATTCAGCCGCGCGCTTCGGCTTACGCCCGACGATGCATCGATCCACAACAATCTCGGCAACGCGCTGAACGCGCTCGGCCGTCACGACGACGCGCTCGCCGCATTCCACCGCGCACTCGAGCTGCGGCCAGGACACGCCGGCGCGCACAACAATCTCGCGATGGCGCTGAACGCAATGGGCCGGGCCGACGACGCGATCGCGCACTTCCAGGCCGCGATTGCCGCGCAACCGCGTTTCGTCGCCGCGCATTTCAATCTCGGCAATACGTTCGAGGCGATCGGCCGTCACGCTGAAGCCGCCGCCGCATTCGAAACCGCGCTTGCACTGCATCCGCCGTTTCCGCTCGCACTCTTCGGGCTCGCGAACGCACTGAGCGCGCAGGCGCGCCAGCGCGACGCGCTGCCCTACTACGAACGCGCGGTCGGACTCGATCCGTCATTCGGTCTCGCGTGGCTGAACCTCGGCAACGCGCATCACGCGCTCGGTGCGCACGAAATGGCACTGCGCGCATTCGACCAGGCGCTGCGCGTCGCGCCCGACCTGAAGCTCGCGCAACTGCACCGCGCAGTCACGCTGCTGACGCTGGGCGACTTCACCCGCGGCCTGCCCGCTTACGAATCGCGTCACGACACGCCAGGCGCACCGACGCTCGGCACGCTGCCGCGCTGGCAAGGCGAGCCGATCGCGTCGCACACGCTGCTGATCCGTGCGGAACAGGGGTTCGGCGACACGCTGCAGTTCGTCCGCTTCGTGCCGCTGGCGCGCGCGCGTAGCGCCCGCGTGGTGCTCGAGGTGCAACCGGAACTCGTCGCGCTGCTCGCGCCGGCCGCCGCGCGCTGGCGCGTGGCGCTCGTCGCACAGGGCGCCGCGAAACTGCCGGCCGCAGACGTCGCATGCACGCTGATGAGCCTGCCGTTCCTGCTCGGGCTGCAGCCGGCCGAGATCGTCGCGGACACGCGCTACCTCGGCGCGCCGGACAGCGCACGCCGGCGCTTTCGCGGCTCGCTTGGCGGGCGGTCGAAGCGCAAGTTCGGCCTCGCGTGGTCGGGGCGCCGGCAGGCGCAGGAAAACCGCTCGATGCCGTTCGACGCACTCGCGCCGCTGCTCGCGCTGCCCGACATCGACTGGGTCGTGCTGCAGCCGGCGCTCGACGACGACGAACGGGCACGCGTCGATGCGCACCCGCGCGTGCATCGTCTCGACGGCCGCCTGAACGATTTCGCCGACACGGCCGCGCTGATCGAGCGGCTCGACGGCGTCGTCACGATCGATACGGCCGTCGCGCACCTCGCAGGCGCGCTCGGCAAGCCACTGTGGATCATGCTGCCGTTCGCTGCCGACTGGCGTTGGTTCACTGGCCACGACTGCCCGTGGTACCCGCAGGCCACGCTCGTCCGTCAGCCCGCGCCGGGACAATGGTTCGACGTGGCGACGGCGGTCGCCGCCGCGCTGCGCGACGGCTGAATGCCCGAGCGCCCGATCGCATACGAAAAAAGGGAGCGCACAATGAACTGCGCTCCCTTTTTCATTCACCACGATGCGCCGATGCGTCGCCTGCGATGTCAGGCCGCCTTGTACTGGTTGCGCGACTCGGGCGTGCGATACAGCACGAGCGTCGCGATCAGCCCGCAAATCGCAGCGACGCTCAGCCACAGCCCCGGCGCGGCCTTGTTCCCGGTCTGGTGAATCAGCAGCGTCGAGATCGCAGGCGTGAAGCCGCCGATCGTCGTCGCAAGACTGTATGCGAGCGAGAAACCGGCGGTGCGCACGTCGACCGGCATCACTTCGGTCAGCGCGACGACCATCGCGCCGTTGTAAGAGCCGTACAGGAACGACAGCCACAGCTCGACCGCGAGCAGCCGCAGGAACGACGGATCCGCGACGAGCCACTGCACCGCCGGATAAGCCGACAGCAGCGTGAGCACCGTGAACGTGATCAGCACCGGGCGGCGACCGATACGGTCCGAGAGTCCGCCGGACAGCGGCAGCCAGACGAGATTGGACAGGCCGACGCAGACGGTCACGACGAGCGCATCGAGCGACGACAGGTGCAGCACTTCCTTGCCGAACGTCGGCGTGTACGCGGTGATCATGTAGAACGACACCGTCGTCATGATCACCATCCCCATACCGGCGATCACGACGCCCCAGTTCTCGAGCATCGAACGCATGATCTCACCCATCGTCGGACGGTGGCGCTTGGCGAGGAACTCGTCGGTCTCCTTCAGCGAACGCCGGATGAGGAACAGGAACGGCACGATCAGGCAGCCGATCAGGAACGGAATGCGCCAGCCCCACGCGCTCATGTCCTCGGCCGGCAATGCGCGGTTCAGCAGCACGCCGACGAACGCGGCGAACACGACGGCGACCTGCTGGCTGCCCGATTGCCACGACGTATAGAACCCCTTGTGGCCCTTCGTCGCGATCTCGGACAGGTAAACCGACACGCCGCCGAGCTCGACACCCGCCGAAAAGCCCTGCAGCAGCCGGCCGAGCAGCACGAACACCGGTGCGAGCACGCCGATCGTCGCATAGCCGGGCACCGCGGCGACGGCGAGCGTGCCGAGCGCCATCAGCCCGAGTGTCAGGATCAGCCCCTTGCGGCGGCCGTGATGGTCGATGTACGCACCGAGCACGATCGCGCCGACCGGCCGCATCAGGAAGCCCGCGCCGAATACCGACAGCGACAGCATCAGCGACGCGAACGCATTGCCGCTCGGAAAGTATGTCTTCGCGATGGCCGACGCGTAATACCCATAGACCATGAAGTCGTACATTTCCAGGAAGTTGCCGCTGACGACCCGGAACACGGTACGGACTTTCGATTCCTGCTCGACGGCGTGTGAGGTGGTGGTCATGTTTTTCTCTCAGCTCGGATGGCGCAAGCTCCGCGCCGCGTGAATCCGACGATGCGTGTCGCGCCGATCGGGGGCACGGACATCGCTGTCAGCCGGCAGCACGTCGCGCATCGGTGCGTGCCGGCATCGTTCGCAAATGATGCCACGCGAAGCCGACAATTGCCTTGTACCCAGCCTGCAGTTGCCGTGGTTTCCTTCAGCTCGTATGCGTCGCCCCGACAGCCGGCACGCCGTCCGCAGATTTCGACCGGACATCGCGGCTGCCCTGCCACCCGACCGCTGGCAACCGCCCGTTAAAAAACCCGGCGAAGCATGCATCGCCGGGTTTCGCCCCTCCGCCGCTCCGTCGGACCGGCGTATCGTCACTTGCTCGCAGGCAATCCCGTTTCGGCCTGCCGCTCGAGTTTTCGCACCTGCTCCTGCAGATCGCGCAACTGGATCTGCGCCGCCCGCTTCTCGACCTGCAGCGCCTGGGTCTGTTCCTGCGCCGACTTCTGCCGCTGCGCGACCTGGGCCTGCTGGCTGCGCGCGACGCTCAGATCGGCCTGCAGTTGCTGCGCGCGCGTCGCCTGCAGCGCAATCACGCGCTCGAGAAACGCTTTCTGCGCCTGCAATTCGGTGCGCCGGATCTCGACGTCCGCGAGCTGGACCGTCTGCTGGACGAAGTTCGCATACACCATCTCCGCGCGATTCCTTTCCTGCGACTTGATCACGCGCCACAGATGCTTGTCCTGGAACAGCGCGACGTAATACGTCATCTCGTCTGGATCGAACATCAGGCTCGCGCCATAGCTGCCGTTGTACGTGGTGCGCATCTCGACGAGGCGCCCGCCGTGCAGCATCTGCGCGAGTTCGGCGACGTTGCCTTGCGTGCTGGCGTCCGTCGCGGACGACGCCGAAGCCGGTGCCGCATCGCCGCTCAGGCTCGTGACCGCAGGGCGCGTGCCTGCCGCGGGCGCGGACGCGTCGGCGGACCACGCGGCGCTCGCGTATGCGCAGGCAGCCATCGCCACGATCCACGTTGCGCATCGTGCGGGAGGGAAATTTCGGAAGGCCAACGTCAGACTCCGGCGAACGAATCGGAACTCGCGATTATCGTTCAAAACCAGACGGCGCATCCCGAACATGACGGGATGCGGCCGGCCTTCCGGCGATGCAACGCCAGCACCTGCTACAGACGGGTTTCGCGTGCCGCGCGCAGGAATGCATCGAGCAGCGGCGTGCAGTCGAGCAGTTCGGCGCCGCCCGCGCGATGGAACTCCGGGTGCCATTGCACGCCGACCACGAACGGCGCGCGCCGGTAGCGGATGCCCTCGATGATCCCGTCGCCGGCCGACACGGCCTCGATGTTCAGATCGCGGCCGAGATCGCGGATCGCCTGGTGGTGGATCGAGTTGACGATCGCCTCGCTGCGCCCGGGGAACATGCTCGCGAGCGACGACGTGTCGGGGAAGCGGATCGCGTGGCGATGCTGGTCGTAATGCTCGCTCACGTGCGGATTCGCGGTCGGCACGTCGGTCGCGATGTCCTGGTACAGCGAGCCGCCGAACGCGACGTTGATCAACTGGCAGCCGCGGCACACGCCGAGCACTGGCTTGCCGGACTCGACGAATTCGTGAAACAGCTCGAGCTCGTACATGTCGCGGACACGGTCGCCCGGCCATTCGGGACGCGCATCCGACGCCGCATAGGTTTGCGGCGACACGTCCGCGCCGCCTTGCAGCAACAGGCCGTCGAGATGTTTCGCGTAGTCGCGCAGGCGGATGTTGCTCGGATGCAGCATGCCCTGATGCCCGACCGTCGGAATCATGAACACGAGCACGTCGCGCGACATCACCCAGTGTGCGATCGATTCCTCGAGATACTGCAGCGTCTTGCCGCGCAGCCCCTTCGCGCCGGGTTCCGGGTGGAAGATCCGCGCCGACACGCCGATGCGCAACGTGCGCTGCGTGATGCGCTGCCCGGCACGGTCGAACAGCCGGCGCGCACGCGCCGCGACGATCCGGCCGAATACCGACCATGGCGTGTCGCTGTGCTTCAGATAGGCCGGCGGCGCATTCTGCGCGCTCGCAGGCGGCGGCCGCGGCGTATCGAAATCGGGCGGCGCGCCGAAGCCGGGCGGCGGCGCACCGGGTTTCGGCGTTGCCGCATTGCCTTCAGCGGTGGCGCCCGTCGCACCGGGTGCGCCCGGCTCCGACGCCGCCGTGACCGGCGATGCGCCGTCCTCGGCCACGTTCTGCGCAGCAGCAGCCTGCGCGGCGGGCATTTTCGCCGGATCGGAGCGGGGGGAATCGGAAGAAGCGGAAGAGGTGCCGGGCAGACCGGCCGGGGGAGGCGTGTTTTCGCTCATGACGATGGTCTGGTACGTCGCTCGCGCGTATTGGATTGACGAGGATTCATTATGCTTCAGTGCACGATCGCGCGGCAAACCTGCAACATCCTGTCGATATTGTTGCAAGTCGTCGCATGCGGCAGCACAACCATCCCGGCCCTTATAGGGCGGCGGCCTGATCCCTCCGAGGCACACACTGGACACCAGTGATATATCACAATAATATTCACGGATCGTCCACGCTCCCGATTCCCGCGCCATGATCGCGCCCCGCCCGGCCGCCGCGCCGCCGTCCGCATGAACGCCCTGACCGACGCGCTCCGCGACCGCCCCTCCGCCTCGGCGGCCAGCCTCGCCGATCGCGCCTACGCGCTGAT
Source organism: Burkholderia sp. WTPI3 (assembly GCF_021483755.1). Taxonomy (NCBI): domain Bacteria; kingdom Pseudomonadati; phylum Pseudomonadota; class Betaproteobacteria; order Burkholderiales; family Burkholderiaceae; genus Burkholderia; species Burkholderia sp. WTPI3. The sequence continues at coordinate 33,337 of NZ_JAGIXF010000017.1, forward strand.
CCAGCGCGACATCATCACAATGCGGCTGAAGCCGGGCGCCGCGCTCAACGAAGCCGACCTCGTCGCGCGCACCGGCATCGGACGCACGCCCGTGCACCAGGCCGTGCACCGGCTGGTGCTCGAAGGACTGCTGTCAGTGATGCCGCGCAAGGGACTGATGGTCCAGCCGCTGTCGCTCGACGACATCGTGTCGGTGATCGACGTGCGGCGCATCAACGAAGCGCACTGCGTCGAACTCGCGGCGCGCCACGCGACGCCCGACGATCTCGCGCGCATGGCCGCGCTGCTCGACGACGGACAGGCGTGCGTCGACACGCACGACGTCGAAGGCATGATGGAGCTCGACCGCGCGTTTCACCAGGCGATCGCCGCGGCGGCCCGCAACACGGTCCTCGCGGAAGTCCTGCGCGCGCTGCACGAACGCTCGCTGCGCTTCTGGTTCGTCACGCTGTCCGAGCCGCACCATTTATCCGATGTCCAGCGCGAACACCGGGAACTGTTCGAGCGGCTGTCGGCGCGCGACGCCGCCGGTGCGCGTACGGCCGTCGAACGCCATATCGCTTCGTTTCGCGCCGCCCTTGTCCAACATCTTCGCCCCTGAGCCGCTCATGACCACTTTCACGCCCTTCCCTCCGCTCGCCCAGCTCGCCGCCGACCTCGCCGCCGGCCGGACCACGAGCCGCGAGCTCGTCGACGTTGCCCTCGACCGGATCGCCGCCCCGTCCGGCCAGGGCGCCGCCGTCTTCACCGAAGTCGACGCCGACAACGCACGCGCGGCCGCCGATGCGCACGATCGCCTGCGCGCCGCCGGCACCGTGCTGTCGCCGCTCGCGGGGATCCCCGTGTCGGTCAAGGACCTGTTCGACGTCGCGGGCCAGGTGACCCGCGCCGGTTCGCGCGTGCTCGACGGAGCGCCGCCCGCAAAGGCCGATGCGGTCGCCGTCGCGCGGCTCAAGCGCGCGGGCGCGGTGCTGGTCGGCCGCACCAACATGAGCGAATTCGCGTTCTCGGGGCTCGGGCTGAATCCGCACTTCGGCACCCCGCGCTCGCCGTACCATCGCGACGTGCCGGGCGATGCGCGCATTTCGGGCGGCTCGTCGTCCGGCGCGGCCGCATCGGTCGCCGACGGGATGGCCGCCGTCGCGCTCGGCACCGATACGGGCGGCTCGATCCGCATTCCGGCCGCGCTATGCGGGCTCACCGGCTTCAAGCCGACCGCGAGCCGGATTCCGACGCAAGGCGGCGTGCCGCTGTCGACCACGCTCGACTCGTTCGGACCGATCGGCCTGACCGTTGCATGCTGCGCGCTCGTCGACCGGATGCTCGCCGGCCTCGAGCCGCATGTGCCGGCCGCGCGGCCGCTCGAAGGCGTCCGCCTCGGCGTGCTGACGAACTATGTGACGGATGGCGTCGATGCCGACGTCGCCGCCGCGCTCGACGCGTCGCTCAAGCACCTCGAAGCCGCCGGCGCGATCGTCACGGAAGTGCGCTTTTCGGCGCTCGACCGCTTGCCGGAAATCAACCGCTTCGGCTTCTCGCCGATCGAGGCATACGCGTGGCATCGTCCGCTGCTCGCGCAGCATCGCGACCAATACGACCCGCGCGTACTGTCGCGCATCCTGAAGGGCGAACCCTCTAGCGCGGCCGACTATCTCGACCTGCTCGCCGCGCGCGCGGCCATGCTCGACGAAGCGGCGCACACGGTCTGGGCGCGTTTCGACGCGCTCGTCACGCCGACGGTGCCAGTCGTGCCGCCCCGCATCGCCGATCTCGAAGCCGACGATACCGAATTCACGCGCACCAACGCGCTGATACTGCGCAACCCGAGCGCATTCAACTTCCTCGACGCGTGCGCGCTGTCGCTGCCATGCCATCCGCGCGATACGGCGCCGGTCGGCCTGATGCTCGCCGCCGCGCCGCATCGCGACGACGCACTGCTCGCGATCGGCCAGTCGGTCGAGGCCGTGCTGAACACGATCCGGTAACCTCGCAAGCGCAATGACGGCGGCCCGGGCGGCGCATGCAACACGTGCGGCGGGGTGCCGCAGGTGCGCCGTCAGTTTCGTGCCAGATCGTTCGCGCTAAAATCGCGCGATTGATCATCGGACCGACCAACGACAGGAATCCCGCCGACATGAACGACTACACGCTCGCCCTCCGCCGTGAACGCCGCTTGCTGATGCTGCTCGGATGGGTGTGCATCGCCCTGCTGGCCGGTGCGCTGTACCTGCAATACGTGAAGAACGAAGACCCGTGCCCGCTGTGCATCATCCAGCGTTACTTCTTCGCGGCGATCGGGATCTTCGCGTTCCTGGCCGCCGGGATGCGCAACTGGCGCGGCATCTGGGTGCTCGAGCTGCTGGTCGCGATCGCCGCGGCCGCCGGCGTCGGCACGGCCGCACGACATCTGTCGATCCAGATGAATCCGGGCTTCAGCTGCGGCTTCGACACGCTGCAGCCGATCGTCGACAGCCTGCCGCCCGCACATTGGTTCCCCGGGATGTTCAAGGTCGCCGGCCTGTGCGAGACGGTCTACCCGCCGATTTTCGGCATCCTGCTGCCCGGTTGGGCGCTGATCGGCTTCGCAGTGATCCTGATCGCCGTCGTGTCGAGCCTCTGGCGCCATCGCCGCAAGCTCGCAGGCTGACCGTCCGCGATGCGCGGCCCCGTCCAACCGGTCGGCGGCGCGCAGCCGGCTCCCGCTCGCCCGGCAGTGCCGGCAGCGTCCCGGGCGGCGCGCATTCTGCGCGCCGCGCGTAAACACCTCCCCCCGCCGCCGCCCGGATGTCCGGGCGAACGCGCATCGCACGACATCGCGCTCGCGCCCCGCCACACGTACGTTTCCGCCCGATGTACGCGCATCGGCACCCCGATCCCGCGCGGCGGGCCTATGATCGACATGATCGCCGTCTGATAGCCCGGATCACCGTCCGGCGATGTTCCCGTCGCTTTGCGGTGCTATCTTGGTGGCTGGATGGCGATCTACGTGCGCGAGGCCAGGCGGTCTCACCCCCTGCGTAACGCGCGCCCGATCCGCAATGTCGACTGGATTCATCATGACAACGCAAACCATCCGCATCCGTCACCCTCATGGCGTCCGCACGTCCCGCGGCGGCGTTCGCGCGCGCCCTCGGCGCATTGCCACCGCTCCGCATCAACCGTGTGGCCGGCCCGGCCCGCTCCCGTCCATCCTCGTTGCCGCCGCGTCCGCCAGCCCGCGCCGCGTGTCGGGCCGCGTCGTCCCGAACGGAGCGTGCTGATGGAAGCGTGGCTCGGCGATCTGCAGCAACTGCTCGCGCACGGCGAAGCGGCCGTGCTCGTGACGGTCGCGCACACCGACGGCTCCGCGCCACGCGAGGCCGGCACCAAGATGCTCGTCACGCGCGACACGGCCCGCCATACGATCGGCGGCGGTCATCTGGAATGGAAGGCGATCGAGATCGCGCGGCATCTGCTGAAGGACGGCGCACACGTCCCCCACGCACGCCGGCTCGAACGGCTCGCACTCGGCCCGAGCCTCGGCCAGTGCTGCGGCGGCGCGGTCGTGCTCGCGTTCGAGCGGCTCGACGTCGGCGATCTCGGCTGGATCATGTCGCTCGCGAAGCGTGTCACGGCGGGCGCCGCGACCGTGCGTAGCGTATCATTCGGCCCCTCGCCGGGCGCGCCGCTGCTGAGCGAACCCGAATCGCAGTCGGCGCGTGCCGACTGCCTGCTGTGGGAAACCGGCGGCGTGTCGCTGATGACCGAAACGATCGCGCCGTATGCGTTCCCCGTCGTGCTGTTCGGCGCCGGGCACATCGGCACCGCGCTCGTGAAAGTGCTGGCGACGCTGCCGTGCCACGTGCGCTGGATCGACGGGCCCGATGCGGCGTTCCCGCCGGCCGACGCACTCGCCGGCATCGGCAATCTCGCGATCGACGCGCTCGCCGCCCCGGCCGATGCCGTCGACGCAGCGCCGCCGCACGCGTACTTCGTCGTGATGACGCACGACCACGCACTCGATTTCGTGCTGGCCGAGCGCATCCTGCGACGCGGCGACTATGCGTACTTCGGGATGACCGGCTCGCACGCCAAGCGCGTGCAGTTCGATCATCGTCTCGCCGCGATCGGCATCGACCCGGCCCAGGTCGCGCGAATGCGCTGCCCGATCGGCGTCGAAGGCATCATCGACAAGGCGCCAGAAGTGATCGCGATCTCGGTGGCCGCGCAATTGCTGCAGGCCGTCGAAGCGAATGCGCCCGCGCAAGCTTCCCCTACATTCTGACCGACCAAGAACAACGCCATGACCCCGACATTCAAGGACAAGATTGCCCGTGCACCGAAGGCGGAGCTGCACATCCATATCGAAGGCTCGCTCGAGCCCGAACTGATTTTCGCGCTCGCGCAGCGCAACGGCGTGAAGCTCGCATACGACTCGATCGACGCGCTGCGCGCCGCGTACGCGTTCACCGACCTGCAGTCGTTCCTCGACATCTACTACGCCGGCGCGAGCGTGCTGCTGACCGAGCAGGATTTCTACGACATGACGGCCGCGTACTGCGAACGCGCGCTCGCCGACAACGTCGTCCACACCGAATTGTTCTTCGATCCGCAGACGCACACCGAACGCGGCGTGCCGATCGAAACGGTCGTCGCGGGCATCGACCGCGCGCTCGCCGATGCCGAGCAGCGCGGGCTGTCGAGCAAGCTGATCCTGTGTTTCCTGCGCCACCTGTCCGAAGACGACGCGCTCGCGACGTTCGAATCCGCATTGCCGCTGTTCGAGCGCTATCGCCATCGTCTGATCGGCGTCGGCCTCGACTCGTCCGAACTCGGCCATCCGCCGTCGAAGTTCGCGCGCGTGTTCGAGAAGGCGCGCGCGCTCGGCTTGAAGCTCGTCGCGCATGCGGGCGAGGAAGGCCCGCCCGCCTACATCTACGAAGCGCTCGACGTGCTGAAGGTCGACCGGATCGACCACGGCGTGCGCAGCATCGAGGACGCGGCACTCGTCGAACGCCTCGCGCGCACCCGCACGGCGCTCACCGTGTGTCCGCTGTCGAACCTGAAGCTATGCGTGTTCGACGACATGGCGAAGCACACGCTGAAGGCACTGCTCGATCGCGGCGTCGCGGTGACGATCAATTCCGACGATCCGGCCTATTTCGGCGGCTACGTCAACGACAACTACTTCGCCACCGTCGACGGGCTGCAACTGACGGACGCCGAAGTGCACGCAGTGATCCGCAACGGCTTCGAGGCGTCGTTCGTCGACGCCTCGCAGCGCGACGCGCTGATCGCGCGTCTCGATACGTACTGGCAGGCCGCGTAACGCGCCGGCATCGAGGTTCACCAGACAGATGAAACCCCGCAACGACATCCGCTTCGCGACGACCGGCCCGGCACTTCGCCGCGCCGCCCGGGCACCGCGCGTGCTGACGGGCATGGCGACGGGGCTGTCCGCCGTCGCTCGCGGACGCCTGCCGTTGCGGCGCGTCGTGCCGTCCGTTGCCGCGCCGGTCACGATTGCCACTGCAATCGCGGCGCAGCCGGCCGGCCGTCATGTGCCGGCTGTCCTGGCCGCTGCGCTCGTGGGTGCAATCGCGGCTCGCAACACGTCAGGCTTCGCGCCAGTGCCAGTCGAGCATCGTCGCCGTGTTCGGGCGCCAGCCGCGCCATCCATCCTGTCGCGCGCCCGGCGCCGACCGTTTTCTTCTGTTCGCCTTACCTTGATGCAGGACCATTCGTCATGACGCAAACCGCTTTCCGTTCCCAGTTGCTGACCTTCAACGACGACCCGGCGCAGTCGAGCCAGGCCGCGAACTACGAGACCGACGGCCTCCTGATCGTCGACGACGGCAAGGTCGTCGCGACCGGCCCGTATACGAAGCTCGCCGCGACGCTCGCGCGCGACGCGATCGTCCACGACCTGCGCGGCAAGCTGATCGTGCCCGGCTTCATCGACACGCACATCCACTATCCGCAGACGGACATGATCGCGTCGCCGGCGCCCGGCCTGCTGCCGTGGCTCGACAAGTACACGTTCCCGACCGAGCGCCAGTTCGGCGATCCGGAACATGCGCGCGAAGTCGCCGATTTCTTCGTCGACGAACTGCTCGCGTGCGGCACGACGAGCGCGCTCGTCTATTGCACCGTGCACAAGCAGTCGGCCGACGCGCTGTTCGCCGCGAGCGACGCGCGCGATCTGCGGATGATCGCGGGCAAGGTGCTGATGGACCGCAACTGCCCCGAGTTCCTGCGCGACACCGCGCAATCGGGCTATGACGACAGCGCCGAGCTGATCGACCGCTGGCATGGCAACGGCCGCCAGATGTACGCGCTTACGCCGCGCTTCGCGCCGACTTCCACCGAAGCGCAGCTCGAGGCGTGCAGCGAACTCGCGCGCCGCCACCCGGACGTGTTCGTGCAGAGTCACGTCGCGGAAAACGTCGATGAAGTGAAATGGGTCGCCGAGCTGTTCCCGGGCCATCGCAGCTATCTCGACATCTACGATCGCTACGGGCTGCTGCGTCCGCGCGCGGTGTACGGCCACTGCATCCACCTCGACGACGAGGACCGCCGCCGGATGGCCGAGACGCGCACCGTCGTCGCACACTGCCCGACGTCGAACTTCTTCCTCGGCAGCGGGCTGTTCGACTTCGACAAGGCTGGCGAATACGACGTGCCGGTCACGCTCGCGACCGACGTCGGCGGCGGCACGTCGTTCTCGATGCTGCAGACGATGAACGAAGCGCACAAGGTCGCGCGACTGTCGGGCCACCACCTGACCGCGACGCGGATGTTCTGGCTCGCGACGGCCGGCGCCGCGCAGGCACTCGATCTCGCCGACACCGTCGGCACGCTCGCACCGCGCACGGAAGCCGACTTCGTCGTGCTCGACCCGCAGGCGACGCCGTTGCTCGCGCGCCGCACCAAGCGCGCGGATTCGCTCGAGGAACTGCTGTTCGCGTTCGCGCTGCTCGGCGACGACCGCGCCGTGTACCGCACGTACGCGGCCGGCCGGCTCGTGCACGAGCGCGGCGCGGCACGCGGCGCCTCCGCGTAACGTCCGTTTGCCCACCCGGCTCCGGCGTACGCTGTCGCGCATGCCGGAGCCGCCGGATTCGCAAGGTGCGGCGCGCACCGTGCTAGAATTCGCCGCTCATTGGGGAGTAGCCGCTCCGCTCGATGTCCCGCGCCCCCGGCGCGCATCGTGACGGAGGCGCCCGTCAACAGACTTGGCCGTTCGGCCATGGCGGACGCAGCCACCGAGGCCTGGCGAGACCGATGGTTCACTGCGCGCCGCTTCAGGGCCCGGCGCGCGGCGGATCGTCGCTCGCACGCACAACATCGGCCCGTGGAACCCCATACGTGTCCCAAGCCTTCCTGATCTCCACCGGCGCCGTCGCCCTCGCTGAAATCGGCGACAAGACCCAACTACTGTCCCTCGTGCTGGCCGCGCGCTATCGCAAGCCCGTGCCGATCATTCTCGGCGTGCTCGTCGCGACGCTCGTCAACCACGGTTTCGCCGGTGCGCTCGGCGAATGGCTCGGCGTCCTCGTCACGCCGTCGATCATGCGCTGGGCACTCGCGTTCTCGTTCATCGCGATGGGGTTGTGGATCCTCGTGCCGGACAAGCTCGATGCAGACGAAGCCAATGCGACACGCTCGCGGCTCGGCGTGTTCGGCGCGACGCTCGTGGCGTTCTTCCTCGCGGAAATGGGCGACAAGACACAGATCGCGACCGTCGCGCTTGCCGCGCGCTTCCAGGATTACATCGGCGTCGTGGCCGGCACGACTTTCGGGATGATGCTCGCGAACGTGCCCGCGATCCTGCTGGGCGACCGTTTTGCGCACCGCCTGCCGACGAAGCTCGTGCACGGCATCGCGGCCGTGCTGTTCGTCGTGCTCGGCGCGCTGGCCTTGTTCGGCGTCGGGATCTGACGCACGCGGGAGCGGCGCGGCCGGGCGGCCGCGCCAATGTCGATATCGAGGTCGCGCGTTACTTCGCGACCGCCGCGCCCGATGCCGGCACGGCCGGCACCGCACGCTCGTTCGCGGCCGGCGGCACCGCCGGCCCGCCGCGCTTGTCGACCGGCAGCCGCACCGTGCGGACCGCGCCGTTCGCCAGCGGGAAATCGGCAAGCGCACTGCGCGCGAGGAACGGCATCGCATACATCAGCGCGCCGTTGTCGCCGGTGGTGCGCGCGGTCACGTTATAGACCTCCTTGCCGGTCGCGCGCTCGGTGATCCGGATGCCGAGCGTGTAGTCGAAGACCTGGTACGTCTGCGCGACGTAGCCGGCCGGCATCGGCCCCCAAGGCCCCCACGGGCCCCACGGCCCGCCTCGCCAGTACGGTCCCGGCCCCACGAACCACGGATCGTAGTAGACCGGTTGCGGCACCGTCACGAGATCGCTGCCGACCCCGTACGTGAGCCCGACCAGATAGCGCGCCTGCGCCGTCGGCACCTGCCGGAACGCATACGCGGACAACTCGTTCGCGACGATCGTCTCGTAGGTCGCCTGCTCGATGCTGTGCTTCTGCGCATCGGTACGCGAGAAGGCATAAGTGCGTGTCGCGTCGCTGCCGCTCCAGTCGGAGAAGGCCGTGACCTGCGTCGTCACGTAGCTCGTGCAGCCCGTCAGCAGCGCCACGCACAGCACCGCCGCCCAGCCCGCACCGCGTTGAATCCATTCGCGTTTCATGTCGATCCTCGTCGATCCGTCACCCGTTCGTCGCACCGTGCGAAGCGCACGGGATGCCGATAATACGCGGACAGCCGGAACCGGTAAAAAGTTCGCCCGGCACGCGGCCGCAAGCCTTTGTACAATGGGCCGACTCGCCCGGCCCGCGTTGCGGGCCCGATCCCCACTCCACCGATCTCGACGACCATGTCCGACAACGCCTCCTCCACCGTGATCCGCCGCGCCGACTACACGCCGCCGGCGTTCCTCATCGATTCCGTCGCACTCGAATTCGATCTCGCACCGGCCCGTACGATCGTCAGGAATACGATGCGCGTGCGCCGCAATCCGGACGCGGCGCCCGCCCCGCATCTGGAACTGCTGGGAGAAGCGCTCGAATTCCTCGGCGCACATCTCGACGGCGCGCCGTACGGCGCGGTGCGTGCGCACGAACACGGGCTGACGGTCGAAAACGTGCCCGATGCGTTCGAGCTGACGCTCGACAGCGCATGCGCGCCGGACCAGAACACGACGCTGTCCGGTCTCTACGTGTCGAGCGGCAACTTCTTCACGCAGTGCGAGGCCGAGGGCTTTCGCCGCATCACCTATTTCCTCGACCGCCCCGACGTGATGGCGTCGTACACCGTCACGCTGCGCGCCGACAAGACCGCGTATCCGGTACTGCTGTCGAACGGCAACCTCGTCGATTCGGGCGAGCTGCCCGACGGCCGCCACTTCGCGAAATGGGAAGACCCGTTCAGGAAGCCGAGCTACCTGTTCGCGCTCGTCGCAGGCAAGCTCGTCGCGATCGAGGAGAGGATCACGACCGGCTCCGGCAAGGAAAAGCTGCTGCAGGTCTGGGTCGAACCGGCCGATCTCGACAAGACCCGTCACGCGATGGATTCGCTGATCCACTCGATCCGCTGGGACGAAAAGCGCTTCGGCCTCGAGCTCGATCTCGACCGCTTCATGATCGTCGCGGTCGGCGACTTCAACATGGGCGCGATGGAGAACAAGGGGCTCAACATCTTCAACACGAAATACGTGCTGGCGAACCCCGAGACCGCGACCGACACCGACTTCGCGAACATCGAATCGGTGGTCGGCCACGAGTACTTCCACAACTGGACCGGCAATCGCGTGACCTGCCGCGACTGGTTCCAGCTGAGCCTGAAGGAAGGCCTGACGGTATTCCGCGACCAGGAATTCTCGGCCGACATGGCCGCGGGCGACGCCGTCGAATCGGCGGCCCGCGCGGTCAAGCGCATCGAGGACGTGCGCGTGCTGCGCCAACTGCAGTTCGCCGAGGACGCGGGCCCGATGGCGCACCCGGTGCGCCCGGAAAGCTACGTCGAGATCAACAACTTCTACACGATGACCGTCTATGAGAAAGGCTCGGAAGTCGTGCGGATGTACCAGACGCTGTTCGGCCGCGACGGGTTCCGCAAGGGAATGGACCTGTACTTCCAGCGCCATGACGGCCATGCGGTGACCTGCGACGACTTCCGCCACGCGATGGCCGACGCGAACGGGCGCGACCTCGCGCAGTTCGAGCGCTGGTACAGCCAGGCCGGCACGCCGCGCGTGTCGGTACGCACCGCGTACGACGCAGCCGCGCGCCGCTACACGGTCACGCTCGCGCAAGGCTACGGCGATGCGTCGGCCGCCGCGCGCGAGACCCAGCAGGGGCCGCTCCTGATTCCGTTCGCGATCGGCCTGATCGGTCGCGACGGCCGCGACCTGCCGTTGCAGCTCGACGGCGAAGCGGCCGCGACGGGCACGACACGCGTGCTCGACTTCACCGATGCCGAGCAGACATTCACGTTCGTCGATGTGCCGGAGCAGCCGCTGCCGTCGCTGCTGCGCAATTTCTCCGCGCCGGTGATCGTCGAGTACGACTACAGCGACGACGACCTCGCGTTCCTGCTCGCGCACGACAGCGACCCGTTCAACCGCTGGGAGGCAGGCCAGCGGCTCGCGACGCGCGCGCTGCTGACGCTCGCCGCGCGCGCCGCCGCGAACGAACCGCTCAGGCTCGGCGAGAACTTCGTCGCAGCGTTCCGCCGCGTGCTGACCGACGCGAGCCTGTCGCCCGCGTTCCGCGAACTCGCGCTGACGCTGCCGTCGGAAACCTACCTGGCCGACCAGATGGCCGAGGCCGATCCGGCCGCCGTGCACCGCGCACGCCAGTTCGTGCGCCGTCAGCTCGCGACCGCGCTGCGCGCCGAGTGGCTCGCCGCGTACGAGAATCACCAGACGCCGGGAGCCTACGAGCCGACCCCCGAAGCATCCGGCCGCCGCGGGCTGAAGAACCTCGCGCTGGCGTATCTCGCCGAACTCGAGGATCCGGCCGACGCCGTGCGCACCGCGACCGCTCAGTACGACGACGCAAACAACATGACCGATCGCGCAGCCGCGCTCGGCGCGCTGCTGTCGGCTGCGGCCTCGGGGGCGAACGATGCGGCCGAACGTGCGCTGGACGACTTCTACCGCCGCTTCGAGAAGGAAGCGCTCGTGATCGACAAGTGGTTCGCGATGCAGGCCGCCCAGCGCGGCACGCCCGCCCGGCCGACGCTCGCGAAGGTCCGCAAGCTGATGGCGCATCCCGCGTTCAACCTGAAGAACCCGAACCGCGCACGCTCGCTGATCTTCAGCTTCTGCGCGGCGAACCCCGCGCAATTCCACGCGGCAGACGGCTCCGGTTACGCATTCTGGGCCGAACAGGTGCTCGCGCTCGACGCGATCAACCCGCAGGTCGCCGCGCGCCTCGCACGCTCGCTCGAACTGTGGCGCCGCTTCACGCCGGCGCTGCGCGACCGGATGCGCGCAGCGCTCGAGCAGGTCGCCGCCGGTGCGAAATCGCGCGACGTGCGCGAGATCGTCGAGAAAGCACTCGCGTAACGCGCACTGTCGGATCGCGCTTGTGCGCGACGAAGCCGGCGCCGCCCCGTTGCGGCGCCGGTTTTTTTATTGCTTGAATGATTGCGTGAGCGCGGGCGGGGTCGGAGCCGTACACCGCTTCAGCCCCCCGGATTTCCCGCCGCCGCAGCGCGCATCCGCCGCGTCATCCCCGCCGAATCCCGACAGATTCGGCCGCCCGGCCGTGTAACGGGACGAAAAAAGCCGGCGAGTCGGGAAGCACGACAGGTAAAATTGCGGCAATTCAAGGATTTTTGGCCTTTCGGAGTCAGTCATGTCCATTGCCCGCCGCACCACGCTGTCCAAGTTCCTGATCGAACAGCAACGTGAGACCAACAACCTCCCCGCCGACCTGCGCCTCTTGATCGAAGTCGTCGCCCGCGCGTGCAAGGCAATCAGCTACAACGTGTCGAAGGGCGCGCTCGGCGATGCGCTGGGCACCGCCGGCAGCGAAAACGTCCAGGGCGAAGTGCAGAAGAAGCTCGACATCCTGTCAAACGAGATCCTGCTCGACGCGAACGAATGGGGCGGCAACCTCGCCGCGATGGCCTCGGAGGAAATGGAAACGTTCTTCCCAATCCCGGCGAACTACCCGCGCGGCGAATACCTGCTCGTGTTCGATCCGCTCGACGGCTCGTCGAACATCGACGTGAACGTGTCGATCGGCACGATCTTCTCGGTGCTGCGCTGCCCGGACGGCAAGCAGGCTACCGAGGAATCGTTCCTGCAGCCCGGCACGGAGCAGGTCGCGGCCGGCTACGCGGTGTACGGCCCGCAAACCGTGTTCGTGCTGACGACCGGCAACGGCGTGAACTGCTTCACGCTCGACCGCGAAGTCGGCTCGTGGGTGCTCACCCAGAGCAACATGCAGATCCCGGCCGATACGCGCGAATACGCGATCAACGCCTCGAACGCACGCCACTGGTACGAGCCGGTCCAGCGCTACGTCGACGAACTGAATGCCGGCAAGGACGGTCCGCGCGGCGACAACTTCAACATGCGTTGGATCGCATCGATGGTTGCCGACGTGCACCGGATCCTGAACCGCGGCGGCATCTTCATGTACCCGGCCGACAAGCGCACGCCCGATCGTCCGGGCAAGCTGCGCCTGATGTACGAAGCGAATCCGATGTCGTTCATCGTCGAACAGGCTGGCGGCGCCGCGACAACGGGCTCGCAGCGGATCATGGAAGTGCAGCCGACCGGCCTGCATCAGCGCGTGCCGGTATTCCTCGGTTCGAAGAACGAAGTCGAGCGTGTGACCGGCTATCACACCGACAGCAAATAAATTTGCACTGCAGCACTAGACGAAGGTGCGAGACATCAGTAGAATCGCGCCTTCGCGATGTGGCCCTGACCGGTTGCATCGCAGTGAAGTGAAAGCGGGAAGTCTGCCGGATCGATGGTTTCGCGAAGCAGTGGCAGCAAGCTGAAAAAATTTCGCAAAACCTATTGCCTAGATCTCGGATTTGACCATATAATTTCATTTCTCTGCTGCCGGTGTAGCTCAGTTGGTAGAGCAGCGCATTCGTAATGCGAAGGTCGGGGGTTCGATTCCTCTTTCCGGCACCAAGCAATACCGCTGGAAGCCTTACCCAGTAAGGCTTCCAGCCCAAACCCCCCATAACGGGACATAACGCAGAATAACGCGATAACGCTCCCGGTTTTCCCAAGATTTTCCCAGCCTTCCCCGCCATGTCTTCCTCGATCGACGTGTTGACGGCCTTGTTCCCCGGTACCGCTGTACTGAACGTGGATCAGGTCGCCGTCGCGTTGGGAAAAAACGGGAAAGCCGGCGCGCAGTCGGTACGCAATCAACTGGCGAGCGGTACGTTCCCCATCCCCGGCCGCAAGGTCGGTAGTTCCTGGGTATGGAGCATCGCCAGGGTCGCCGATTGGCTGGACGGTGTGGAGCCGGACGCCAAACCGGCACCGTCCGCCGTCACCGCGCCCGCCGTTTCCCGTTCCCGCTCTGCCCCTCCCCCGCCGCCGCCGAAACGTCGTGGTCGTCCGACGAACGCCGAACGCTTGCGCCGGCAACAAGGCTTGGCGTTCAGCGCGATGGTGTCCGACGCGCTGGACCGCTGGCTCGTCGCGGAGCAGCAACGCCAGGCCGGCGTGCTCGGCGTTGCGGCGGACGAGGCCGCGCCCGACCTGCCACCGTACCAGCGCAAGCGGAGCACGCCGTGAAAACGACGGAAGAGCGGCTTGAGGCACTCGCCGGCCCGGGCGTGGTGGTGCTCACGATCCCGCAAGTGGCCCATGCGCTCGGCCAAAACGGGCCGGGCGCTGTGCAGTCGATCCGCAACCAACTGGCCCGTGGCGACTACCCGATCCGCGGCCGCAAGCGGGGAAAAGAGTGGGTGTTTTCGATCCGACTGGTGGCCGAATGGATCGACGTGATCGAGGGGAACGCCAAGCCGCCCGCGGTTCGGCAGTACAAGGACGGCGCGCTGGTGTCGGCGAACGGTCGAGCCGTCCGCCGGAAGCGGATGGCGTACGTCGGCGCGGCGTACGCCCGGCTGCTCACCGCCGCGCTCGACGACTGGCTGCGCGAGCACCAGGCGCGCGAGGCCGCCACGCTGGGCGGTGCGATCGACGAAGCGATGCCCGACCTGCCGCCGCACCGGCGCGGGCCGCGCACGCCGTAAAACAAACGGGGCCGATCGGCCCCGTTGTCGTTTTACATGCTGATGCCTCGGCCGCGACGCTGCTGTTGCTGCGCCGCGTGCTCGATTTCGTGCACCCGGCCCCGCTGCTGCGCCTGCTGTTTCTCGCGTTCGACGGCCTGGCGCTTCTCCGCGACGGCCTCGGCCACGGCTTTCAGGTCGGCCTCGCGCCTCGCGGTCGCTTGAGCCTCGGCTTGTACCTTCTGCGCGTGCTCGGCCGCCCGGGCCTGCTCGATCGCGTGCTGCTTCTGCTGCTCGGCCTGCTGGAGCCGTTGATCGCGCTCGAGCCCTTCGCGGTTCTGCAACGACGCGGCCCGATCCAGCGCCTGCGCGGCCACGCGCTGCGCGCCGTCGATCTTACCGGTGAAGGTTTGCACGTTGCTCGTGGTGCCGTACACCGCGCCGTGCGCCGGGTTCGTGAGCACGTTGCTCACCGCTTGCGGCTTGTCCTTCTCGGTGACGTACGCCAGCACCTCGGTACGGTTCAGGGCGGCGGCTTTGTCGTGCGTCGTCGCGTAGGCGTGGGTCATGTACGCCAGCGCCCGGTCGTTGACCGTGAACATGCGCCCGTCGTCCTTCGCGTTCGTGCTCTCGACCTCCAGCACCGCCGACACGCCCTTGTCGCGGTCGGTTTCGAGTCCGCGAACGCGGTACGTCGCTTGCGCGGGCTCTTCCAGGCGCTCGTTCAGGTTGAACGACGACGCGCCCTTCTCGCTTCGCAGTACCAGGCGCTCGCCGTCGGCGAGGGCCAGCGGACTCTTGCTGGTCGGGTTCGCCACCACGTCCTGCGCGCCCAGCAGGTTCGCCTCGCGCAGCGCGTCGCGCACGGCGTTGTTGACCTGGCGCACGTCGGCGACGTTCCCGGCGGTGGCGATCTTGTTCCGGTCGTGCTGCTGGCTCTCGACGTAGGCTTGGCCCAGCGCTTTCAACGCCTCGGGCTTGCGCTCCGCGTGAACCACCGCGACCGGCGCCCGATCGCCGCGGTCCGTGACGGAATGCAGGGCCGCTTGCGCGCGCTCGGTGGTGTCCGTCCGGTTGTGCAAAGTCTGGCCGATCGTCGCACCCGTGGCGCTGAACGCCTGGCCGGTGCCACGCAGCACCACGGCGTCGGCTGCAGCCTGCACCTTGCGCAGGTCGTCCAGTTTGATGCGACCATCTTCGGCGGCCATGACCTGCACGGTTTTACCGGCGGCCAGTTGCTCGGCCTTGAAGAGCGGCATGGCGTGCGCGTGCTCGACGCCCGCGCCGTTCGTGAGCACGATGTCCTTGCCGTGGTCCGGGTGCTTCTCGTTCGCGCCGATCACGCGGGCGTGGATTTCCGGCTGCTCGCCGCCTTTGACGTTGAGGACCGCCAGGCGCACGCTCGCCGGATCGGTCAAGCCGTGCGTCACCGCGGCGGCCTTCGGGCTGTTGAACGCCAGCACGTCGCCCTCGGCGACGTCCAGCGACAAGGTTTTGGTCTTGGCGTTCAGCGCCTCGGCTCGCTGCGCGGCGTCGCGGTCGAACGCTTCGCGTTGCACGGCGTCGTGCTTTGCGAAGTCGTGCGCCGTGGCCGTCCAGCCGTTGCGCGTCGTGAGCATCGTCTGGCCCGGATGCTCCGGGTCGGGCACTTGTACCGCTTCCCCGCCGCCCTTGCGCAGTTCGACCGTGGCGCCGATCGCCAAGCCCGCGCGCTCGATCGCGCTCGGTACGTCCACGCCGTGAACGTAGTGGGCCTGGCCGTCGCGCCCGCGGATGAGCGCGTAGGGCGACATGCTTTTCGGATCGGCGGGGTCGTACAGGCGGCGCCCGGTTTCCTCCAGCGTGCCACGGTAGTACCGCTCGGCCCCGCGGCTCTGCACGTCCGCCTCCGGCGTGAACGTTGAGCCGTCGATCATGGCGCCACGCGTCACGGTCAAGGTCACGTCCGCGCCCCGAATGCGGCCGTCCTGCCTCAACCGCTCGCGGATCGCGGCGTTGAGCGCCTGGGAGTCGCCCGCGCTCGCCACGGCGCTCAACGTGTTGGAGTCGCCGGCCCGCTTGGCGTGCTCGTCGGCCATCGCCGCGATCACGTCGCGGCGGGCGTCGTGTGCCGTCGCCCGCACGGGCAGGTTGAACGTCGCCAGCGTCGCCTCGGCGTGCGCCGCCACCTCGTCGCGCTTGGCCTGCGCGGCGGCGGCTTGATCGGCGAGCCGCTGCTGGGTGCCGGCGTTCAGCACGGTCTTGTCGCGCAGCACGTCCTCCGCCAAGAGTTTCAGGTTGTCCTTCTCGATTGCCGTCACAAGGCCCCCGATGTCCTCCTCGTTGCCCACGATGGTCATGCGGTCCTTGTGACGCGTGAGCGCGGGCACAAGTTTCTGGTGATCCGCCATCCCGGCGGCGTACACAAACGCGGCCTCTTTCGACTGGCCTTGGGCGCTGAAGTTGGTGCCCGCGTAGCCCAGTTGGAAATGCTGGTAATCGCGCGTGTGCACCTTGACCGTCCGCGCTTCGCCGCGGGCGTTGGTGTCGTCGGGCAGGTCGGACAGGATTTTGAGCGTGAGGATTTTGTCGCCCGCGTGCTTCGGATCGTCGCTCGCAGCGACGATTTCAGCCTTGGTGCCGTTTTGTACGGCCAGTTCGCTCACCCGGAACTTCAACGCATCGGCGTCGCGCTCGGCGATCAGTTGCGCCAGGGTCTTCGTCTCGCCCGTCTTGACGCCCTTTCTCGTGACCTCGATCGTTTGGTTGGGGCTCTTGCGCGCCTCGGCGATCTGCTTGTCGAAATACTGCTGCTGTCGCCGGTGTTTTTCGATTTCCTCCGACGTGTGACGAAACTGCTGCTCGTGGAGCCGCACGTCCCGATCTTGGAACGCCTTCTCGGCCGCCAAGCGCTTGGCCTCGAGCGCCGCGGCCTTCTCGGGATTCCCCGCCGTCGCCGCCGCCTTGATCTTGCGTTTAAACGCCGCGTTGGCGGTTTCGTAGGCGTCCCGGTCTGCCGCGCGCTGGTCCTTGATCGCCTTACGTGCCGGGTCGTCCTTGATGTACTCCTTCGTCACCGCGCCCAAGCGCAGCAGGTCGCCCTCGCCCAGCACCTGTTGCTGCCGGCCCATCTTGTTGTTGTGCCTGTAGGCAAACACGGTGAAGTCCGCGCCGACCTCGCCGCGTTGCTGGCGCAGGTCGCGCACGGCCTGGTTCAACGCATCGGCGTCGGCGTTCTCACCGGCCAGCATCACCTTCTGGCGCAACGACAACGGTACCGGCTTGCCGTCCCGGATGACGGTTTCTCCGGTTTTCCAGTCGATCTTGTTCGCCTCGACGTACCGCTTCGCGAGCGTTTCGATTTCGGCCCGGTAGCCGTCGTTGACGATCTCGATCATGCCCTCGGCCTTCAAGGCGTCCACGGCCGCCTGGCCCTTCTTGGCGTACAGCAAGTCGGAAATGATCTTGTGACTGCGGATTTCAACGATTTTGTCGCCTTTGACAACCTCGCCCACGACGTGGCCGGCGCGCTGCCGGTTGATGTTGGTCATCTCCATGACCGGCGCTCCAGCGCGGACCGCGGCGCTCTGCGCACCGCCCACGCCGATCGCTTGCTGCTGGTGCTCGTCGTCGCCCATCAGCACGAACTTGCCGCCAACGGCGTCCACGGCCGCCTGAAGTTTGCGGCCGGTGAGTACGTCCAGCGTACCGCCTTCGTCCACGAGCACGACCGCCCCCTCGCCGAGTTTGATCTTCCCCATTTCGAGTTCCGCCAGGAACGAAGCGACCGACATGCCTTTGACGCCGGACTCGCTTTCGAGCATCGTGGCGGCGGTCCACGCCTGGCCCAGGCCGTACACCTCGCGTCCTTCGGACTTCCAGGCGTCGGTCATCGCGCCGATCGAAAAACTCTTGCCGGTGCCCGCCCAGCCCCGCAGCACCACCGTGCCGCCGGGGCCGGCGAGCATACGGGCGGCGGCTTTTTGTTCGTTCATCAGCGTGATCGCCTCGGCGTCCGGGCCGTTCTTGCGATGCTCGAGCGTGGTCTTCTTGGCTTCGTAGGCGGCGATGTACGCCTCGATGTCGCCCGCGAGCGCGGTGCGGGTGTCGGTCGCTCGGTCGTGCACGCTCTGCATGTACGCCTGCTCTTGTTCGACGTACCAGCCGGACGAGTAGGTGAGCAGGCCGGCCCGCTCGATGGCGGCGTAACGCGCCAGGTCGTTGCGCTGGATGAACTGGTCGATCAACGCCTCTTGGGCCTGCGCGGTCGCCGGGAACAACGGGCCGTGTTCTTTGGCGAGTTCGCCCAGCATGTCCACGCGCGAGAAGTTGATGCCGAACCTGCCGTGCAGGTTTTTCAGGATCGTCGTGTCGTCGCGCGGCCCGAGCCCGATGTGCGCCGATTGCGTCAACAACTCCTCGGGCTTGACCATGTGGCCGCCGGCCACGAGCCCGCCGATCTGGCGCTCCCACAAGCCGCCCGGGGCGATCAGTTCCTCGTACGCCGGCTCGTTGTCCTTGCTCGCGCGGGTCTGGTAGAACGCATCGCTCACCTTCATGCCTTTGTCGGCCGCGCGCTTCAGCGCCTCGGCCTGGCGGTCCGACGAGAGGTCGAGCGCCATTTGGGAGAAACCGACGATGCGGTAGTCGATCTGGCCGGTTTCGTTGCCCAGCGCGTCGCGCTCGATCACCTTCTCGTACCGGAAGAGGTCCATCAGTTCGCGGGCCGTGGTCGCTTTGTAGACCATGTCCGCCGCGTATTGCAGGTTCCGGTTGTACAGGTCGCGGTCGTTCAGCGCCGTCACCTTGCCTTGCGGCGTGCCGTCGTCGGCCAGCGCGGCGTTCAGCAGCATGATGTGCACGTGCAGGTTGGCCTGGTGCTCGCCGTACACGTTGTTCATGCCGGCGATGGGCGTTTCCGGCGCGTTCGCGTCGGGCGTCTTCGCGGTCTTGCCCAACACCGGACGCGCGGTCCAGTGCTGGTGCGTCGTGTAGAGCAGGCCGCGCGTCTCGACCGGCTGGTTGCCGATGCGGCTTTCGGTGTAACGGCGGATCAGGTCCATCGCCTCGCTCACGCCCTTGTCGCTCGCGTTGAGCATCCGGGCGCGCACGTGCTCGGACGAGGCGGCGTAGGCCAGGCTGAAGTCCTTGCCGTTGGAGAGGACCATCGCGTGGCCGACCTTGTGCGCGGGCGTCGTCACCTTGCCGTCCGGCCCGGTCACGTCGTCGAGCACCCCAGCGTTCGGTACGTCGTTCAGGCCGTTGCCCATGTAGCCCTGCGCGTGCTTCCACAACGTGGTGCGATCGACCGGCTGCCCCTCGATGCCGAGCGCCTTCGCGAGGTCGCCGCGCCAGGCGCTGGTGTTCTGCTCCGTGCCATCGAGCAGGTAGCCCGGCTGCTGCTCCTGCCCTTCGTACAGGTAGTCGAGCATGTTGACGCCGGGCTTCCCGCGCTTGCCCTTCGTTGCGCCTCGGCTATCGAGCGGTTCGATCACGACCATGTGGGTCTCCGTTAACGAAAACGGCCCGTGGGGTCACGGGCCGGATGGGTGGTGATGCAGTTGGCACCAACGTTGATCCATCCTCGCTCCAGATCCGCACGATGTCCAGCAAACGCCCCCTCTATATAGAAGGGGCGTTTGCGGATCACCGACCGCGCACGGTGATGGTGGTCTGCTTCTTGGTCGGGCCGGTCGGCGTCTTGCTCTCGTGGTACATGTCCACGATCTTCACGGCGTCGAGCAGGCCGCCGAGTCCGACCACGCCGATCGCTTCGCCGACCGCATCGGCCGCGTAGGACCGTGCGACCTCGCCAGCCACCTCGTCCAGGTCGTCGCCCACGGTTTCCGTCGGTGCCTTGCTGGCGAGTTTCGCCGCGGCCACGGGATCGCGCACGTCGCGCGTGATGATGCTCACAACCTGCTCCGGCCCGTCGTCGATGGTTTCCCCGCTCGCCGCGATGCTCGCCTCGGCGACGGGTGCGGGCGCGGGCGCCTCGGCCGGTTCGAGCGCCTGCACGGGGCCGCCGTCGTCGTCCATCGGGTCGGCCACGTCGTCAAGCAGGCCCATCAGGTCGTCGGGATCGCCCGCATCGTCGGACTCGAGACCGCCTTCGGTGCTGGCCGCGGTTTCGGGGGCCGAAGGCTCCGTTTCGGGGTTGGTGTTGGTGTTGGTGTCGGCGGCTTCGGTGTCCGGCGCGGGCTCGTTCGGCTCCGGCGGCTCCGGCGGTTGCGGCGTCGGCGACAGCGGCGCGGTGACGGCCGCCGCCCACGAGGCCGGATCGTTCACCGGCCGCACGATGCGAGCGTCGGTGTCGTGGCCCGGCCAGGACAACCGCAACGCGTCCTTGCCCATCGACAAGATCGCGCGCACCCGGAACCCGGCCGGTTCCCGCCACGTCGGTACGTCGTACGGGCCGATCACCTCGGGGTCGGACAGTTCATGCGTCGCGACGGTCAAGCGGGTTTCTTCGTTCCGGCTACTGGTTTGACTGGCTTTTTCCCCGGGCGTCGCGCTGGTGCTGGTGTTCGTGACCAGTACCCGCATCCGCCCGATCGCTTCGGACAGTTCGGTGGCCGTGTCGCCGGCCGCGATCTGGCAGATGATCTTGGAACCGATCATCGACAGGATCGTTTTCTTCGTGTCCGTCGAGTAGGTTTCGGCGATCTGGCTCGGGTCTTGGTACCCCAAGATGACGCAGCAGCCCTTGGACCGGCCTTTGTCGATCAACGGCTCGATCTTCAGTTTGCCGGGCGCGGTGAACTCGTCGCAGACGATGAACAGGTGGCGCTTCTTGCTATCCTCCAGGTCCATGATCTGCGGCGTGAGCATGTTGAACAGGGCGGAAATGAACGCCACGGTCAACGGGTTGCCGCTCTTGCCGCGCAGCAGGATGTGGCGCGGGCCTTTCCAGTCGTCGGACGACCATTCCTTGCACGAGAAGCGTGGGCGCTTGTCGTTGGGAACCGTGGTCGGCCAGGCCATCGCGAGGTCGGTCAACAGGGCGGCCCCGTTGGACAGCGTGGACAGCACGCTATCGACCGTCGGCCCCGGGTTCTTCACGTCGTTGTAGGCCAACTCGATGTGCGGGTCGATGGCGACGTACGGTGCGAACAGGTCGGCCAAGCCCTGCTGGCCCAGCCGGCACCGCTGCGACAGTTCGGTGAATCCGTAGCCCTCTCCGCCGTGGGTGTGGTGGAACGTGCGGATCACGCCGACCATGATCTTCTGGCTGGCGACATCGAAAAACTTCCCGTTGCCGTCGCTGGCCGGGAGCAGGCATTGCGCGAACATCTTGGCCGCCGATACGTCGGCCAGGTCTTTCGCGATGTCCCAAATGCCCGAACGGTTGTCCCACGGGTTGAGGATCATCGCGGTCTTGTAAAACGACGTGAAGTCGCCTTTGGCGTCGAGGATGATGCTCTTGGCCCGGTTCTTCACCGCGCCCAGCATCGGGGCGAGCACGATCTGGTCGAGGATGTGCAGCAGAATCATCGTTTTGCCCGAGCCGGGCTTGCCGACGATGATCAGGTGCTTGGTCCACCACGTCCGGCTGAACTTGCCGAGCGACGGGCAAACCGACATGTACGGTTTCTTCTTCGGCGGGTGGAGCAGTCGATGGACCGCCGCGACGATCCCTTGGTCGGTGAGCGTGTCCGAGAACGACGGCCCGCTCGTTTCGCGGATCGCTTCGCTCACCGCCGCCTTCCCGTCGAGCAGTCGTGGCCCGCTGATGTACACCATGTTGTGCCACCGCGGGATGATCTGGTCGCGGTAGATGTACGTTGCCATCCCGAGCGGCAGGATCGAGGCAAGCCCGAGCCGGGCCAGCGTCGCCGGGAGGTAGTACGTCCAGAGGTTCGCGAAGTTGTACGCTTCGGCGGCGAAGAAACGACCGTGCGTCACGGCGTGGAACAGCGCGCCGAACGTATCGCCGATCCCGGCGAGCAGGCCGATCCCGCCCACGTCACCGGGACCAGCGAGCCACGCGATGGGCAGCGTGATGAAATAAAACAGCAGACCGGCCAGCGCTTCCTTCAAGGCAACGAAGCGCACCGCGTATTTTTGCGAGGGCGCGATGTTGGGCGGCGGGCCGAACCAATAGACCATACCGTCGTGGGCTTTTTTGCTCATGATTGCGCCTCCTTGGTGAGGGGCGTTTGGCCGTCCTGCGTCCAACTGAAGAGCCGGCAGGACTCGTTGGAGCAGCGGTAGACCGTCTTGCCCTCGTGCTCGCCCTTGGTGAACCGCTTGGGTTCCATGTGCCCGACTCCGCATTTCGGGCAGACCGGCTTGGCGGCCTCCACCGGCTTCGCACCGGTCGATTTCTCCGCGGCGGCGGCCATCAGGTTCACGAGTACCTGGTGACGTTGCTGGTCCACCGCGGCGATGTCGCGCTGAAAGTTGCGCAGCGCTTCGGCGAACCCGCGCTGAATGCTGGTGACGGCGGACGCGCCCGCGATGCGGTCGCGGATGGTCTCTCGGTACCACTCGGCGACGGTCATGTTGCTGGCCTCGGCGAGGGCCTTCGCCTGGGCGATCTCCTCGGCGACGAGGCGCACGGTTTGCTTTTCCACGGTGCACTCCTGAACGGACGCCGCGCACGGCGGCTACCCCTTCAGCAATAACTCCAGGCAGTCCTAAAGGCAAACGTCCACGAGCGGCGCCACGACATGACAAACGAATAAAAATGAGCGGCTGCGGCAAACCATTTCCAGGCATGGCGTTCAACGGATTTCCCGATGTTGTCGAGCGGCTTTGGCGTTGAAAAACGTGTACTCAAAGCCGCTCCCCGCAAAGCCTTGCTGCACATAGCGCGCCGCAGGCGCATGGCCGCGTCGCAGACGCGGAACGGGTACCGCGCGGAGCGCTGTATGTGCTGTGGGAGTCTTCGCAGTTGCTTCAACCGACCCGCCTCACGCATCAACCCACGATTGTCGCTGGTGACGGTGTTGCTTTGTCGCTGGTGACGGGATCGCCTTTGACCGTCGCCAGTCCTGGTTGTCGCTGGTGACGCCGTTGGTTTGTTGCTGGTGACGGTGTTGCAGTCGGGGTTGCTTGTCGCTGGTGACGGTGTGGTGCTGGTCGCCCGCTGGTGGTCCGCTTCCCGTCGTCGTCGTGCCTCGCTTGATCGCCGTTCATCACCTGTTGCAACCCGCCGATCGTCATCACCTGTTGCCCTCTCAATCACCTGTTGCAATGCTCGCCCTCTACCGCCGATCGACGCACAACGCCACCTGTTGCAATCCCCGCGTTGATGCTGGATCGCCACCTGTTGCACACGAGGTCGAACGCGAGCGCATCACCGCAACGCCACCTGTTGCAATGCTTCGCTGGCCGCTCGTCGCCACCTGTTGCTCAACGGACTCGAGCGGTGGATGAACCGATCGGCACGCGAGCCCGCGACCAGGTTTCGGGCACTCTGTGAGCGTGCGGCGTCGCAAGCAACAAAACGGCGAAAAGCGGGTTTTCAGCGGGTCGTCATGTGCCCGCGTCGGCCCTGTGAAAACCAGACGTTGTTATGGACTATTTATCAATAAGTCGGGGTGCGTGCTGGCCGGACGGTCGAGCATCGCCGCGACGAAAAAAGTTAGTGTCACCTGTTGCTATCCGTGATTGCTGGAGGTAGTACATGGTCATCAGCGCTTTTTCTGCGCTCAACGTTCGAGCCCGTGATCCACGGGCTCTTTGCATTTCTGGGGATGAACATGGCAACGACTTCGCGTGAACGCATGGCTGCCTGCCGGAGCAAGTGGAAAGGCGTGCGGGCATACCTTGGGCAATCGGTCCTGAAGTCGGTGTACGTCGATGCGGCGAAGAACCTCGACCCGACGGAACCGGACGGCGTGGTGGCGTTCAGTCGCCTGGAGAAAGCCAACGCGCAGCATTCGGCGGCGTTCCGTGCGTCGGCCGGTGCGGCCGAGGCCGCGACGCTGAACGTGTACATCGGCGCGGCCCTCGATCACTTCAACAAAGCGCCGGTGAAGGATCGCGTGAGAGCCATCGCCGCCTACATGCGTGCGTTCCACGCCGAGCAAAGCCAGCGCGACGCGGTGGCGGGAACCGCCACCGCGTCGATCGAGGCGCACAAAGAACCGCAGGCGCCCGATGCGGCGCGCGACGGCTCGCCGTTCGACTTCAATAGCCTGAACGAACCCGACGAGGTGTCGTCATGATCAGCCCCGGTACCGTGCGTTCCCGCGAGTCGCGCAAGCGGCGCGAGCCGACCCGTCAAGCCGTGGGAACGGCGATCGTTCGCAAGGTGTACGACGACGTGAAGCGGTGCCGTGTCGATCACGCGGTCTGGGTCGAGAAAAGCAACGGCTTGACCGGCCCAGAGCAAGCGACGGCCTCGGCCCGCATCGCGGATCACCTTGGCGCTGCTCTGCTCGCCTGGTTGTCCTTACCGGACCGTGAGCGCGTGCTGTACCTGAAGCGCTACATGCGGCTCGCCCGCGCCCCTGCTTGACCAACCTGTTGTCCAACCTTCTGGAGAACCTTCATGATCACCGTCCACACCAAACAACCCACGTACCTCACCAGCACGCCGTCCGGCATGTTCGCCTTCTGCATCGGCCTGCCGCGCGACCTCCGCGTGCCTGGAGCGCCCACGACCGTTCGCCGGTCGCTGCAAACCCGCGATGTTGCGCGAGCCCAAACTTTGGCTCAAGCGATCGCGGCCGACTGTTTTGGGCTGTTCAACCTGGCTCGTCGAAGTGGCGGGCCGAAGGATTTCGACCTGCCGGAGTTCATCCGTGATTTCGTCGATAGCGCTTTGCGGCTGTCTCCGGCCAAGGCTCCCGCTGTCACGCCGACCGTCGATCAGGCGCTCGACACGTTCCTGGCGCGCGTGGGCGCGTTGTGGAAAACGCCGTTGTTCCTCGACGCCGAACCCGAGCCGGAGCATCCGCACGTCCACGCCGTGCTGCTCAACCCGGTTCCGCCGGCTGCGTACCGCCGTCGGTTCGAGGCTTTCGAGCGCGGACCGGTTCAGCGGAGCCGCGTGCGGCGCTGGGGCTTGCTGCAGGAACCGGCCGCGCCGGTGGCCCGTGCCCGCAAACGCCTTTGATCCTGGAGATCGTCATGAAAGAAGCCCGAACCGTGTTCAAGGGAGTCCGTTTCTCCGCGAGCGAGGCGGCGATCGTTCAGCGAGCGGCGGACACCGCCGGCCAAACCCTGGCGGCGTACGTCCACGATGCGGCCTTGCGCGAGAGCAACGCTCACGCCGAGACCGAGCGCCTGATGGAGCAGCAGCGCGCCTTGTACGAGGAGGTTGTCGCGTCGATGGAGCGGCGGGTCGTCGGCGCATCTGCGAAAGTCTTGGACGATGCGCTGGCCGATGTGACGAAGCGAATGGCCGACGCGCAGGCGCGGGCCACGGCGGACATGCTCAACGACCTCGGCGCCCGCATCTCCTCGATACAAAACCACGTCTTCATCATCGCCGACCAGCAGCAAGGCTTGGTCGATGCGTTGACGGCTCCGGCGACGCCGGCTGCATCGACCGAGCCGACCGGGCCGATCTGCCCGGTGTGCGGTCACGGGCATATGGTCGAGAAAATCTCCACCAAGCCCGGGACCGCGGGCAAGCCGTTTTACGCTTGCTCGGCCTTCCCGGCCTGCAAGCACTCGTCCTGGTCGCCGGACGGCTTCTGATGCCCCGGCTGTAGCGGTGGCTTGCCCCCGTTCCGACCCAGTGCCCGCCTCACGGCGGGTCGGGCCGGTACAAGGGGGCCGTGTCGGCGCCCACACCTCGGAGAACGCACCATGTCCATCCCGCTCAACTTCAAGAAGCCCGCCGCCCAACCGGCGACCATCGCGCCGGTCGCTGAACCGTCGGCCCCGCAGGATCGCATCGAGTCCGTCGTGGCGTTGAGCGCCGTGCAGGCGTTCAACGCCGAAATCATCCCGGTGCTCGATCGCCTCATCGCGTCGATCGACCGGGCGCTCGAGTCCGCGCGTGAGCGCGAGGAGGCGTACGCGTCCAGCGTCGCCGGCTCGGTCAAGGCCGCGCCGAGCGATGACGACCAACTCGTTCAGGACATGCTCCGCGCGGGTCGAGCGGCTGGGACGCGGAGCATCGTGGAAACGGCCGCGCGGCTTCACCGTGACCTTGCGGCGAACAAACACGTGCGACTCGACGCCGATGGCTGGCGCACGTTGGTAGACCTGGCGGTGACGCTGAACCAGGCGGTCATGCTGAACCAGGCGCTCGCGCGGATGGGCGCCAGCGGGTCGGCCGGTGCGTGAGCGCCGGTGCCTTTTCGCGAAGCGCACGGAAAGACCTTGGGCCGCTCATGCGGCCCATGTCGTTGTTACTGGCACGCCTCGCGAAACCATCCGGGCCGGTGGCCCGATCCGCTTACGCCCATTGTCGCCTGGGAGCCCCAACTATTTTTGCGGTACGCCTCTGTACCGGCTTGCTTTAGTTCGTACTCGAGGTAGCCTGGGTCCATAGCGTTTGTGCCAACGCATCAACTTCCCGGAGTTCCGTTCCCATGCCCACACGTCCGCTTTCACCGTCCACGCTGCGCTGGCACGCCTGGCTGAACCGCCACGCGGCGGACCGCGTGCGTCTCGGGTCGATGTCGATGCTGCGAAGCGTCGTTGCGAACGCCGATCGCGAGCGCGAGCACATCGGGGTTTCGCGTACGGCCTACATCGCTGCGGGCTTGCTCGCCATGGAAAGCCTCACGCCCCGCGAACGCGAGGCGTTCGTTCGCCGTTACCTCGAACTGGTCGGAGCATGACATGGCCCTGCGTGTCCGGTTCAGCGTTCGACCGTGGGAGCGCCGCAAAGAGCGCGCCAAGCGGATGCGAGCTGAAGCCCGCGCCGCGCTACGCCGGAACGCGATCGCGTTTCGATGCAGCGTTTCCGCCTCGGCCGCCTCGCTGGTCGTGACCATCGGCGGCGTCGCAACGCTCGCCGTCACGGACCAAGCCTCCACCGCGCTGTTGACGTTTGCGGCCGTCGAGTCTTCCCTCGCGGTCGTGTCGATCGTGGCGGCGGTGTACCTGAATCAGCAGTCGCACGAGCGTGCTGCAGACCTCCGATCGGCCGAGGCGTATCTGGCCCGGATGCGCGCGACGCTCAAAGAGATGGAACGCAAGAGCCTGTACGAAACCGCCGATTAGTCCTTAACCCCTTCTCCGGGAGATTGCATCATGCACGACCTCAACCCTGTTCCGCCGTCGTCCTTGTCCGTCGCCGTGGGCTTCATCCTGCTGGGCGTTTTCGCCGGGGCCGCGTGCTTCGCCGGCCCGGCCGCGTGGACGCGCAACCCGGACGCCGTGGGCGCCGTCATCACCGGCCTGTTCGCGCTCGCGATGGCCTGGATGGTGTATTTGTGCTGGCCGTTTCTGCGCAAGCCCAAGCCCACGCAAACCCGAACCGAAGGGAGCACGTCATGATCCGCAACCTCATGAACCTGGCTCGCGCTCGCGGCGTGGACCTTCGCGGTGTCGCCGTCGCGGTGGTGCTCTCCGCGGCCGTCGCTCTGCTGGCCGTCGATGTCGTGCTGCTGGCCTGGCACGACCTGCTGCCCGGCCTGTTTGTGCTGGCTGGCCTTCCGCTCGTGCTGTGCGCTGCGTCGCTGCTGTCGTCCGACGTGTGGCAAACGAGCGAGGAACGGCTGGACCGGCACCTCGGCCTGTCGTTCCGTGGCGATCACCGTGCCGTGTGCGCGAAAGCGTACGCCGATCTGTGGTCGGACGAGGCCGACGTATGAGCACGCGCAAGCAAAAGCAAATGAGCGGTACGGAACGCAAGGCGCGGCAGGACCGCCGGATCAGCCGGGCGGAGCGTCATGCGCGGCAAGAGCGGCTGCGAAACGCGCAAGCGAGCGAGGTACGGTCATGAACGGCACAAAAGCCCACAACATGGTCCAGGAACTTCGCTTCGCCGCCGCGCTGAAAGCCGTGGAGGCGTCGGTGCGCCTCGGGTTCATCGACGGCTCGGACGACGGCTCGGCCGATGCGACCATGCTGGTCACGGTGTCCGGCGTCGATCACGAGGTACGGTACCAGCGGTCCAGCGATGGAACGCTGTCGATCGGGCTGGCCGACGACTGCGGCCTGCTGCCCTTGTACCGCGCGCTCGCCGCGATGTGCGACGAGCCGGCCCCGGACGATGCGGACCTACGTGCCTGGTACTACGGCGCACAACCGCGCCCGGCGCTGGTGATGTCCCCGGCGTACAACTTCGCCAACCTGTTGCGCAAGTTGATCGACTACACCGTGACGGCCGAACTGGCCGTGTGGGTCGAAGACCTCGAGGCGGCGTCGCACCACGTCGTCCTGTTGCACGTACCGGCCGGCCGCTTCGCCGAGTTCGACACGCTGGCCGCGGACCACGGCCTCGGCCGTGAGGGTGCGTTGCGCCGGTTGATCGACGCGGCGCTGCGCAACCCGTCGTTGCTCGACGAGCACGAGGAGCCGGGGCCGGTGGCGTTCGACGGTCTGGACGTGGGCGAGCCGGCGCCGCCGGTTGAGCCTCCGCCGAACGATCGGGACGGGTCATGAACGCGCCGGCCGGCTCAATGCTTGCGCTTGCGCAGCAGCGACGCCAGGTGTCGCGCGTTCTCGAGCACCAGGTTACGGTCGGCCGGCCGCAAGTCTTCCAGCGACCGGATCAGCGCCCGCGCTTCGTCGCTTGGGTTCTCCGAGACTTGCAGCAGCAGTTGGTCGATGGGCACGTCGAGCAGGTCGCAAAACTGGGCCAGCCGGGCCAGCGAAATCGTCGTTTTGTCGCCCTCCATCCGCGAGAGCGTTTCGACCGCGACGCCCAGTCGCTCGGCGAACTCGGCCTGCGTGAATCCCAGCGCGCGACGACGAGCGGCCAGGCGCTTGCCGATCCCCTTGACGGGAGACCTCTTCCGCGGTTCCTCGGTACCTTTTACCGCCATTTCTAAACCCACATAAGTCGTCAAACATGACATGAAGTGTCAAGGTCGCCTGTACCGTTTAGAATGAGCCAAAATGCCGTATTTGGATAAAACTTGACGTTTTATGACGGCCCGTTGACGGGCCACACTCTCGGGGGATTCATGCGCAACACCGTTCTGAAAACGCTGGCCGCCGCCGCGGCCGTTTCGATGACCTTCGGCCTGGCCGCCTGCGGCGGTGGCGGCGGTGGCGGTGGTGGTGGCTCGTCCGGCGGCGGCTCGTCGAGCACCGGAACGGGCACCGGTACGACGCCGACGGTGAGCAACGGCGCAACGTTGCTGGCGCAATACACCGTTCCGGCCGACATCGCCGCCGCGGTGGTCACGAACTATTCCGGCCCGGCGTTCAGCGTGGGCAACAGCCCGATGCAATCGAACTGCGCGAACGCCTCGGTCACGTCCACGACCGTCGTGGACGCGCCGGACGTGATCGTTTTCTCGGCCAACGGGGCCAGTCTTAAGGCGCAACAGGTCGCGGCCGACCTGTTCGAGCAGGCGGTGCCGCAAATCCGTGCGGCGCTGGGCCTGCCCGCGTCGGGCGTGGCGTTCGACGGAACGAACAAGGTGCAACTGTGCGTGGACACCGCCCTCGGCCAGAGCGCGGGCGAAACCGGCGGGAGCGTCACGGGCCAGACGGCCCAAGGTCCGGCCGGCGTGATCATGCAACTGATGTCACCCGATAGCGCCAACTTTTCGTCCAGGTACCCCAACGCCACGTCGTACACCGACGGAACCACCGGGCTGCGTTATTTCGACCTCTTCCGCCACGAAGGCACGCACGCGGCGCTGTACAGCCTGGCATCGCCGTTCGGCGGCATGGACACCTGGTTCCAGGAAGGCATGGCAACGACCGTCTCGCAACTGCCGATGGGTAGCAAGGCCAGCATTTTGGCCGCGGCGCAGGCGTCCGACCTGCTCACCGCGAACGGCTCGGGCAACGACATGAGCACGTCGTACCCGGTCTACGAAGCGACGATCGGCTACCTCACATCGTCGGCCCCGGGCGGCCTCGGCTACGGGCTCACGAACATTCCGGCGTTCGTCGGGGCCTACAAAACGAAGGCGATGGCCGCGTGCGCGCAGCCGATCCCGAACGGCCTCATCCCGCCGGCCGGCGCGACGTACGGGATGCCCTCGGGCGAGTACAACGTGTGCGCGCCGTCGGTGCCGGGCTTGATCGACACGCGCCTCGTCGCGGCGTTCGATCAGGCGTTCAACGCGACGTTCACGAGCAACGGCGCACCGCTGCTGCTGCACACGGCGGACGGGTCCGATAGCCTCGAGGCGACCTTGCCGCAACGGCTGTCGGCCTTCCTGCCCTGAACCGCATCACCTGATTTTTCAACGGCTCCTTCGGGGGCCGTTACTGCTTTCACGACACCACCACGAGAGGACACCATGTCGTTCAATCCCACGCACCGCCACTCGCAAGGCTTCGGCCGCTGCCGTCTCGAACTCGACCCGACGAGCCGCCGTTTGCTGGTCAAGACCGGCTGGTTCAGTGCCCCGCGGATCATCCCGTTCGATCAGGTGCGGACGGTCGAGGTGAGCACGTCGAACGGGATGGTCAAGCCGCACCTGTTGATCAACACGACGGACCTCGACCGGCCGCAGCATCGGGTCTACTTCCACACGGGACGCGGCGCGCAGGAGTGGTACAACCGGCTCGGCGCCGCAATGGACATGCAAGCCTACCGGTGAAGGTTTGTCCACGACCCTTGCCTGTGGGAAACGGGGCCAGCGGCGAACGCCGCACGCCAGAGCCCCGTTTTCCACAGGTCGCGCGCAGCGCGAGGCGGTGGTCAAGCCGTTGAATCGCCACGACGCAGAAAAAGGCCCTTTTTCAGGGCCTTTTTTCATGGTGCCCGTGGCGATGGGCGCCAGCATCGGATGGGCCTCCGGCCCCGGGTTTTTACGCGCCTCCGTGCAAGACAAAACGAGGCGCTTGCGCGCCCCGTCGATCCGCCTGCGGCCTCCGTCGCAAGCGATCAGGCCCGGCCCACGCCTCGCGCGGTGTCGAGCATGGCCCGCGTCGCGTCGGCGACCTCGGCGAGGCCCACGGACTCGCGCCCGTCGCGCAGCAAACGCATGGCGTCGTCGTCGGCTTGCAACCGGGCGTTGCGGCCTTTCATGAACGCTTCGTAAAGCACGGGCCGCTTCAGAATGAACGGCCAGGCGTTCGGGCCTTCGTCGTCATCGTCTTCGTCGTACCACCTGTTCTCACGGTGCGGGTCCGCGCCCCAGCGGGCCAGCAGTTCGATCCGCTCGGGCCATTCGTGGTCGTCGCCGTCGCCACCGCCTTCGTCGGCGTACTGCTCGACTTGCCGCATCAGCGTCGCGATGATCGTCCGGCCGTGGTACTGCGCGTTCGGGTCCGCGCCGAGCGCGAGAAGCCACGACACGTACTCGAGCCGCCCGCGCAACACCGCGATGCCCAAGGGCTTACCGCTACCGTCGTGCCCGTTCGGGTCCGCGCCTTCGTCGAGCAACTTGTGGAACTTTCCGGTCCAATGCTTGTTGATGGCCTGGGAGAGTTCGCGTTCAAGGCGCCGGCCTTCGGCGTCGGTGTGCCGCTTCAAAAGCGGGGCCGGCCGCGGCTTCTTGACGGGCTTCATGCCGGCCCAGCGCTGCACCCACGCCTGCACCGCGGGCACGTTGGGCACGGTGTCCGACTCCACGTCGTCGGTCGGGTCGTCCGGCCCGTCCAGCGCGTCGAAGAGGTCGCCGAACTCGGGGCCAATCTCGCGCCGCTGCTCGTAAGCCGCGATCGCTTCGCGATCGTCGGCGTCGATGTACAGCGGGGCCGGGCCGACGCTCCACGTCATTTCTTCGCGAAGTGCGTCGAGCCTCTCTTCTTCGATCCGCGCGAAGTGACGCCGCGTGTACGCTCGCTCCTCGCCTTCCCGTTTCTGCTGCACGTCACTGCGCCACACCATCGCGTCCTGCAGCACGCTCTCCATGCGCTCGCGATGCCGGTCCCATCGGATGTTGATCAGCCCGGCGAGCATGAACATAACAACGCTCGTCATCATCGCGGCCGGCACGATGAGCCAGAGCGAGCGTACTGATGTTACGACGTAGCAAACACCGACGAAAAAGCCGACCTCGGCCAGCGCGCCGATCAGCAGCCACGTCGCCGCGCGGCGGCCGTGGCACATCGCCCGGTCGGTGAAACGGTCGAGCGCGATGTCCGAGTCGATCGCGTGGTCCTCGTCGTCGTCCAGGTCGTCGTCCAGGTCGTCCTCGTCCTCGTCCTCGTCGTCGTGCTGGTCGTACAGTTCGTCGTTCAGCGTGCTCATCGCGGCCTCCGGTTCAGTTGAGCACCGAGCCGACGCACGCGGCGCTGGCCTGCCCGGTGTACGTCGCGCCGTCGATCTGCGCGAGCAGTTCGCGACCGCAGTTGGCGTGCACGCGCCAGACGCGGATCACGGCGCCGGACACCGAGCAACGCGCGGAGTCGGTCATCTGGCCCGCGGTGCAATACCCCATGCTCGCGAAATCGGACGTATCGTTGAATGAGCCACCGCAAGAGTCGGTGATCTTGACCCACACGCCCCATCCCCCGATCGCCTGGCCCGCGATGCCACCGTCGTACGTCTGGCGGTGCATGAAACGTGCGGTGCAGCCGTTGGCGGTCGCGTCCTGGTACGTGTAGTACGAACTAACGCTCGCTTGCGCGTGCGCGGGAGCGGTGGCGAGCGCGGTGCAGGCGAGCAGCGCCGCGGCGATGGTCTTGAAAAGCGTGTGCACGATGGTCTCCATGATGGTCAAGCCTTGAGGTTGAGGTGCGCGAAGAGGCGTTTTTGCGCCGCGCGGTTGCCCGCGCTCGCGGAACGGATGAGGTTGCGACGGGCGCGCTGCATCAGGCGGTCCACCTCGCCCGGCGCTTGCGCACGGTCGGCGGCTTCTTCGGCGGCCAGGCCGGCGAGGAAAAACGCTTGCACCGGGTGCCCGTCGAGCGCCAGCGTTTCAAACCGGTTGAGCGCCGCGATCGGGTCGTTTTGCAACGCGTCGATCGCCGCCCACAACCGGGGCTCGTAAGGCGTTGCGCGGGCTCGGTTCCATTGCTCGGCGTTCTCGTGGTCCGGCTCAACGTCCGGGTCGTTGTCCGACCAGAAGGCGGCGGTGCGGTACGCGAGCGCGAGGCGGGCCAGCGTGCGTGCGCCGCGTTCGTCGGAACGCGCGCTCGCGTCCGCGGAGAGTTCGTAGAGCACGGTGTCGAGCAGCAGCGCCGAACCGCCGTGCCCAAGGCTCGCGGCTTTGGCGAGCAGCGGAACCGCGATGGCATGGTCGCGCGGCGGTGCGCCGTCGGTCCCGAACCACGCCCCGAAACCGGCGGCGAACGGCTCAAACCAGGGCTGGCTTTCGTGGGTTTCGTGCGAGTTTTGCATGGCGGACTCCATCAAAGGTGCTGGGCCAGTTGCTCGACCGTACCGGCCGCGACGCCCAGCGTCGGGTTGTTCAGCAGCATCGCCGCCACGCGGGCGCGGATCGCCACGTCGAGCAAGCGTTGCTTGGCGTCGGTGCGCTGCACGGTTTCCAGCGACGCGCGGGCCGTACTGATTTGATCGAGGAGCCAGGCGCGCACGTCGGGTTGCTGGGCCGTGCGGGCCTCCAGCGTTTGCACGCTGTCGAGCGCGCGGCGGGCGGTCATCGTCTCGTCGAGCGTGAGCGTGCTGGCGTGGGCCAGGTTGCACGCGAGCACGGCGGCGACGGCGAAAAGGAAGCGGGCTTGCATGTCATACCTCCGTGGGCGCGAGGCCGTCGAGCGTGGCCTGCCAGGCGGGCGACGGGCTCGACGGTTCATCGTCGGCGGTGAGGCTCAACGTGCGGGCCGGGTCGCGGTACGCCCGTTGTTGGGCCTCAAGGTGCGCTTTCGCGTCGGCTTGCGCCGCGTCCCAAGCGGCGAGCATGTCGCGCAGGCCGGGCGTGAGGGTTCGGGCTTTGCGTTGCGCGATGATGTGCGCGCGGACCTGCTTGTTCCGCTCCGACACCCACGGCCGCGTCGGGCGCTTGCTTCCCGTTTTGACTTTGCGATGGCTGGTCTGCATGACGGGACTCACGGGGTGTTGCGGTTGCGGGCGGCCGTGCGCTCGATCGCGGCGGCGGCGAGGTTGAACTGCGAGCGTTTGGCGAGGTAGAACCGTGCCGCCACGCCGATGCTCACCGCGGCGACGATCAGGTGGCCCGGCGCCTGGTCGGCCGGACCGCGCAGCGCGTCGGCGACTTGCCACGCACCGATCGACGCCATGACGATGAAGAGGCCGAGTCGGACGTGCTTGATCAGGTCGGCGATGCTGGGAAGCGATGGGATACGCATGGCGGACCTCGCTTACTTGGTGCTGCTCGGGGGGAGCAGTTGCACGTCGGCGTTGCCGAGCACGGAGCGCGTGAAGCCGAACGGGTTCGGAAGCCAGTCGCTTGGGCGGCGCAGCAGTTCGAGCGGTCGGCCCTCGGTCGCACGTTGACGCATGAGATTCGCGCGGAACGAACCGCTGAACCACACCGCGCCGGTGAACGCTGCGACGCCCAGGCGGCCCAGCAAACCGGACCAGTGCCCGTCGAGGGTTTCGAGAACGCCAAGCGTGAGGTTGGCGATGAACGCGATGGCGCCGATGTGCGCGACGGCGGTCTGCATCAGGTAAGCGCGGTTCGCCGTGCGCTCGGTGAGGTGGTGGTCGAGGTCGTGCATCGCTGGTCTCCGGTAGTTGTTGAGCGTTGGCACCAACACCAGGCTAACTCGAGCACCGGCTTTAGCAAGGGCTTGGCGGCCCGAAAACGGCCGTTTTCCCCAGAAAAACCGTGTTTTTTTGAGGGTGGGCGGTAGCGGATCGCCAGCGCGGAACGCGCCCGGTTTTGAAGGTTTTGGCATGGGCGCTTTCGATGGTTGTACGCGCACCCATGCAAAAAGAATGGGGCGCTTGCGCGCCCCTTGGTCGATCCGCCTTCGGCCCGTTACCGCGGGGTCGTGTTGCTGCTGGCGCCCTTCTCGGCGGTCGGTGCACCGCCGGCCTCCGGCTTTTCAGCCTCGGCTTCGCGCGCCCCCGGATCGACCAGGCGATCACGCGCTTCGCTCATGCGTTGCCGCGCCGCGTCGAGCGATTGAGCCAGGCCCTTGCCTTGCGCCGTATCGCCCGTTTCGGGCTTCGCGCCGGTCGTACCATCCGTCCGGCTCGCGCCCGTGCCGGTCGAGCCCGTCGTGTCGGTCGTGTCGGTCGTTCCGCCCGTCTGGCCGGTACCGTTCGACTTACCGCCACCGGCCGCGGCTTTCGCGTCCTTCAGCGTCGTAGGCTCCGCGGGCAGGTCGCCGCGACCGCCACCCGCCGGCGTGCGCTTGCCAGGTTCCGTGACGGAAGCCCCGCCGCCCCGCTCACGGCCCTCGCCAACTTCGCGCTCGCGCGCCTTCTTCGCGCCAGCGCGTTTGTCGCGCAAGGCGCCCGCGCCCTTCGCCGCACCCGTGGCGGCCGATCCGAGCGCCGCGCCTGCCGCCGCGGCCCCGGCCGAACTGGCTGCGCCAGTACCGCGGTTCATGTCCTCGACGTGGCCGCCCAGCACGGCCCCATGCCCACCGCCCAGCCAGTCGAGAACGTTGTCCGGCACCGACGTGATCAACTTCAGGCAGTGCCGCACGCAATAGACCAGAAACGCCATGAACAGGATCGCGCCCGCGACCATGCGCATCAGTTCGAACAAGCCGCCGCCACCGCCGCTCGTCGCGCCCCAGGCCACGCTGAACATCGTGTTGGCGAACAACCCGATCGGCCCCATCAGGACGTAAGCCGCACACACACCGATGGTCATCAAGGCCGGGCGAAGGGACAGGCTCAAGATCATCATCAAGCCTTGCTTTTGCGAGCCGATGCCGTCGGAGCCGTGGTTCGGCGAGAGGAACGAGACCATCCACAAGGGCGCCGCGACCAGCGACTCGAACAGCATGACGAGCCAGCCGAAGGCCGCGAGGGCGACGGCGAAGAACGGCATCATAGGCAGCACGAAGCAGAGCACGAACGCGGGCGCGAGAAAGAGCGACGCGATGAGCGTGAACAGGCCCCCGACCAGCGAGGCCAAGGCGACCACAATCTGGCCGGCGGCCGGGACGGCGGCCAGCCCCATCAGCGTCGCAGCAGCGGTGCCAGCGTCTTGCACGGCGGTGAACAGCCCTTGCCCTACGTCGTACGCGCGCATCATCGGGTCTTCGTTTGGGTCCGTGGTGAGCGTGAATCCGTGTCCCGCGAACACGTTGACGATCTTCGAGAACTTATCGTCACCACCGCCACCGCCGGACTTGGCTGCGGCCTGCGTGTCCGCCGCGTCGAGAAGTGCCTTCGCGTGCTTCACGTCCGAGTCGGTCTGGTTGTCGAAAATGCCCAGCCAGCCCACCTTGCCGGCGGTCATCCCGTCCACCGCCGTCGGCACGTTCGAGACCGACGCGTTCACGTCCGACTTAGCGCGAGCCAGCGCCGTCCACTCGGCGCCCGAGACCAC
Organism: Burkholderia sp. WTPI3; assembly: GCF_021483755.1. Lineage (NCBI taxonomy): Bacteria > Pseudomonadati > Pseudomonadota > Betaproteobacteria > Burkholderiales > Burkholderiaceae > Burkholderia > Burkholderia sp. WTPI3. Next base: position 69,954 of record NZ_JAGIXF010000017.1, read on the forward strand.
AAACCCGTCGGCGGACAAGTTAACGGCCAGGTTACCGCTGCCCATCGCCGCGGTGAACGCCGCGTTGGCCTTCGCGGACACCGTGGCCTCGTAGGCTTTTACAGCGGCGTCGATCGCCGCGTTGACCGTGGCCGGCGGGAGCGCGCCGTTGCCCGCGGTGCCCACCATCTGCTTAGCGAGGTTGTCTGCAGCGACCTGCATGGTTTTCAGCGCATCGACGTGCGCCGACTCGATCGCGCCCGTGGCAGGCGCCGCGTTGAGCCAAGCCGTAGCGGTCTGCAGCCCGGCCGCGTCGGTGCTGGCGTTCACCGCGTTGGCCGTGGTGCCCTTGAGCGTGGCGGTCACGGTGCCGCACGCGGCGTACGTCGAACCGTCGCCGGTCCGGCCGAAGTTGTAGCCGACCGTTCCCGCACCGTTGGCGTCGAGGTTGCTGAACCAGGTCGCGCCCACCGCCGACGAAATGTCCTGGCCGTTGTTCAATGCGGCGATCGTGGCTTGATCGTCCGCGGGTGCGCTGGCGTACGTGCCGCGCACGCTCTCGTAGCACACGTTGCTCAACACCAGCGACTCAAACAGCGATCGCGCCTTCACGTCGAGCACCGGGCTCGTGTAGGTCGCGGTCTGCTGCGTCCAGTTCGACAGGTACGTACTCCAGACCGTATCGGCGAGGCCGATGCCGTTTGTCGCGAGCCAAAGCACAATCAACTGGATTAGGCAAAACCCGCCCTTCACCGGCAAGATGCCCGCGAAGCCGATCGCTGTGCGGATCGGTACCCACATCGAACTCCACGCTTTTCCCAGCATTTCGCCGTCGTGGGCCGTGGCTGCAGTCCCGGTGATCGTCACGTACGCTGCGAGCAGGCCGCCGAGAAACATCAACGCGCCGTTCAACACGGCGAAAAGTGGGCTGAATGGGCTGGCCGACGCGTCCGAACCGGCGCCGAGCAGTGGCATGACGTGGACCATCACCCAATCCGTGCTAGGCGGGGTGAAAAGGTCCGCTGCGTGCGCGTTGCCGCTGAACAGCAACGCAAACAGGGCGAGCGGCCCGGCGAGGGTCTTGAAAAGTCGGCGCATGGAATGGCCTCGGGCGAGTTGTTAAAGAGCGGGTGGTGCCGGTTGAGCAGTTGGCACCAACACCAGGCTAACTCGAGCCACGCGCGGGTCAAGCGCAGAACGGGGTGTACGGAAAAAATAGTTTGGGTTCCCAGGCATGTACGGGGTACGAGGCCCGTGCAGGCCCGGGCGCTCGCGCGCCGGCCGGTCGCTGCCGCCGGTGAGCCTTCGGCGATGGACGCAAAAAAGGCGGCCGGAGCCGCCTTGGTGGGACGTTAGGACGTGGTGCCGTCGATCAGGTTTTCATCGGGTCAAACGCAACGCACAACCGGATTGCGTTGAGCGGACCCAAGGCCATCCAACCGATCACGGCGAGCGCTGCGCCGTAGAGGGCCGATCCGTGGTTCGTGATTTCGTGCCAGCAGAACAGGCCCGCGAGGACGTACAACATCAGCAGGAACAGCAGGCCGCCGATCGCGCCGTGGCGCACGCGCCCGTCTGGGCTGGCGACGGCGTACACCGTGGTGGAGCCCAAGATGCGCTGCACGCCCAGCGCAACGGGCTCGCCGACGTTCAAGTAGTTGCTCAACCGCGGCGACACGCGCAGGTTGTGGATTTCTTGATCGCCGATCTCTGCGACCGTGCGAATCGTCCAGCCGTATTGATCCACGCGACCCTCGCCGAGCATTTTCAAACGACCTTCGATGCGTGCCATCGTTCTCTCCGTTCAGTGTGCGGTGCCGTTGGCACCAACGCGGTACCTGTAGTACACCAGGTTCTGCGAAAAACTCAAGTAGTTGCTACGTGCTGCGCTTGGGTGGTGCCGTGGGGCGCGGGGAACGGCGCGACTTGCTTTGCTGCTGCGGGTTGCTGGAGCCTGGTCATCGCTTGCCCTCGTTCCTCGTTCGTTGTGCGCTTCGGAGCCTGCCGTGACGCATGACAACGCCATGCCGGCCGGCCCGGCCAGGGTTCGACGAAAGCCGCAGCGCGCGCAGCGTGACCGGGTGCACGGCGAAAGCAACGCGCGCCCTTGCCGCGGCTCGGACGGTCTGGCTTATGCGTCGGAAAACGGCGGCTTTGAGCGCACAACGGGCGGGACGATGCGACCAGGCATCTGCGCGGGAACCGGCAGCAGGGCCGCGCCGTGGTGCGGCCGTGGTGGTGCGTTTGTGTGTTTGTTTGCAGGACGTTCCGGTGCCGACCGGCACCGGCGCGCGGCTTTAGGTACGGTACTCGAACCGTACCCGTTGACACGTGTTCGGATGTACGAGAAGTTTGTTTGTATCAAACAAACACACCAACAAACGTATCTCCACCCACCACGATCTAGAGGAGTACAGACTATGATGTTTTCATGTTCCGTTTGGAGCCCCAAGGGCGGCGTCGGAAAATCGACGCTTTCGATCAACCTGGCGGCACGCCTGGCCCTCGAAACCTCGCGCCCTCGTGTGCTGCTGGTCGATCTGGACGCGCAGCAAAGCGGGCGTACGTGGGCCGCGCAAGCGAAGCAATGCGGCCATACGGTGCCGTTCGACGTGGCCGCCACCGATGCAAACGCGGACCGCTTCGACATCGTGATTTACGATCACGCGCCCGGCATGTTGGACGCCTCGGCGCTGAAAGGTCAAATCACGCTCATGCCGGTCCTTCCCTCGTTCTTCGATGCCGTGTCCGCCGTGAAGGGTGAGGCGGAACTGCGCGCCAAAGGCCGCAAGGTCATGCTTCTGCCCAATCGCGTGGAAACGAGCCACGCGAGCGATGTGGCGTTCCTCGCCGGCTTCGTGGGCAAGCCCTACGTCAAGCGTCGCAAGGCGGCCTACCAGGCCACCGTGGCACGGGGCCTGTCGATCTACGCCGACGGCAGCGGCATCCGTGGCTTGAAAGAAGCCCGGGCCGAACTCGATCGGGCGGTTGACTCACTGCTCGACCTGGCTGCGGCCTAACCCCCTTCCCCTTTGACGATGGAGACGATGATGGAAACTGGCATGAACTCGCTGGCCCGACTGGCGGCCAAAAAGCCCGAACAGAACCTCATGGCCGCCGCGGCCGGCGTCGCAGACGTGGCGTTTTCACCCGCCGCGGAACCGACGGAACGGCCGTACTTCAACCTGCGCACCGTCGAGCGCGCCAGCGGCGACAAGGTGGTGATGTGCAAGGCCACGATCGGCGGGCGCGATGCCGCGGCGACGCAAGTGCGAATCCCGCACGCGCTGCGCGACAAACTGGACAAGTACACCAGCGGGCCGGCGACGGTCGTGCTGGTGGCCCTGGCCGATGCTATGCTCGATCAGTTGCTGGCCGAGGGCAAAGCGCTGCACGTCGGGAACGCCGACAAGTGAGCGGAGCCGGTCGCACAACGCAAAAAAGCCCCTGTTTCAGGGGCTTTTCTGTTGGTGTGTTTGTTTGTTACATACAAACAAACACACAAATCACGCATCAAATCACGGGTATTGCTGCCGGGCGTGCACCACGTTCACGACTTCGATGAACGTGGGCTGAACCCGGTAGATGATGATGTAGTTCGGGTGCACCACGATTTCACGGGTTCCGGCGACGCGGCCCAAGCGGTACAGGTAAGGGTGCGCGGGCAGGTTCGAGGTCGCCTGCTCGATGTCGCTCGCAAGGTCATCGGCCGCGAACGGGTTCAGTTCGGCGATGTCTGTGAGGATTTTGAGTAACTTGAACCGTGCCCGGGGCCGCCACTCAACGGGCAGCATTCTTGCGACCGGCTTTTCGCTCGGCCAGCAGGGCGCGCACGTCGCCCATCACCTTGTCGTGCGGGACATTTGGGGCCGGATCGTCGAGCGACGCCTGGACTTCGGCGCGAAGCCAGCGGTCGTACGCTTCGGCTTCTTCAGCCGTGGTGAACTCGGACTCGATCGGGGAAAGAATGGCGTTCATGGGGCTAGTTTACTCCTGCGTTGGCCGCGCCTGCAAAGTTTTGCGCGGTGGTGGTAAAGGGGCGCGATGCGCCCCGATGGACGATCAATCGCGCGGCGCGACGCTGTGGCCGCTGCCGCACATGACGCTGTACCCGTCGTCGTGCGTCACGAAGTACCGGCCGGCGGTGGCGCTCTTGCGGACGGCCAGCACGAACGAATGCTTGTACAGCGCTTCGTTCACCTCGTCCTGGATGTTCCGGTTGTTCCAGCCGTGCAGGCCGGTGAGGCGAGACCGCCAGAGCGCGCCGGTGCGGTACTGCTCGACGGTCGGGCATTCGAGGCCGTCGGCGTCGAAGTTGCCGCGGAACCGGCGGTACACCGCCTCGCACGCCCGGGTGATGGCCTGGTCGGAATACTCGCGGCTGGTGTGCACGCTGTCGGCGCCCATGCTCACGCGCTGGAACCCGTCCGGCGTCGTGGTCATGTGGTGCACGCTGCCTTTGTAATCAATGCTGCCGTCGAAGTACGAACCCTCGAAAACGCTCACCACCGCGTCCACCTGCTTCGTGTTGGGGCCGTCGATCCACCGCACGCTGATGCTCGCGCCCATGCTGTACGTTGACGATCGAACGCCGAACTTCACGCCGGGGAACGCTTCTTTGAGCGCTGCGCGCACGAGTTTTGCCGTTTCAGCGCATGAGAGGTAGGTCGTGGTGGTCATGGTGTGTTCGTCCTGATGTGTGTTCGTTTGTTTGTTTGTTCGCTCACTGCGGGTAGATGTTTTCGACGTAATCGACGACGCGCAGGCCACCGGCCACGGCTCGCGCATGGCGCATCGCCGCCGCGTGGGTCGTGAAGTCCTCGAGGGCCTCGCTCGTGCCGTCCGCATCGCGCCGATAGACGGTGAAAAACTGCGGGTTGAGGTCATCGACGACGCATTCGCCGTCCGCTTCTCGCACGCCGTGGACGTGGACGTTTTGGACGTTCACAACTTGCTTTTCGGAGAGCCAGCCGTTGGTTTGGCCGTTGCCGTGCGCGAGGTGCTGGTGGGTCGTGCTCATGGTCCGTCGCTCCTTTTCCGTTGGGTCTTGCTTCCCGGTTTCGCCATGCGCGCATGAGAGGCCGGGCCGACCGCGCAAGCCAGGGACCGAGTGAAGCCGCAGCCCGTAGGGACCGGGTGATCGAGGGGTGAAACGAACCCTTGCTTGCATCAGCGATCGGCCTGGCTTATGCGTCGGCGGTTTGGCGGGACCGGGCAGCATTCAACGGAAACGACGGCGAGCACGAAACGCCGCGGGAGCACCGCGCGGCCGTTCAGGGTGTTGCGTTTCACCGTACGCGTGTTACGGTGGTCCATCGGCGGCTGTGGTGTCCGTCGATGCGCTGTACTCCCGGTCGCAAAGGGTCGGTCGATGTTGACCGGCCCTTTGTCGTTCGCTCTCCCAGGGAATCGGCCCGCCTCTAGGCCGAAGGCTGCGCGGGCGGAGTGGCCGCTTTTTGCCGGTGGGTTTCGCGTGAGCGCACGCGCAAAAACGGGCGGCTATCGCCGCCCTTGGTCACTCCGCTGGCGCCGGTGACGCCTGCGGCGTTAGAGCCGTTGCGCCGGGTTCTCCGGCGCGATGCGTTTCAGCACCGCGTTCAGCGGGTACAGGATGGCGAACAGCACGCACAAGGCGCCCGACGCCGCGAGGAGACCCACGAACTCGTCCGCCGTGACCACGAGCCACCAGGCCGATGCGTGGCTCGCGATGATCAAGATGTTCAAGAGCGAACCCGTCGCCTGCGGCGGGACACGCACGCCAAGCACGTGCTGCCACCAGTGCAGCACGGTGTCGGCGTCGAGCACGACGTGGAGCCGGGCCAGCACGTAAGCGCCGATGAGCGCAAACGCCGCAAACATGGCGACCGTGCGGGCCGAAGGCAAGGCTTTTTGAACGAGCGGGTGTTGCAAGAAGGCTTTCATGGTATTTCTCCGGTGAAGGGAACCGACGCGGCTCCCGGTACCGGCGCGACCCGCACGTGAGGCGGGCGCTGGGTCAACGTTGATCCCGTTCGGCGGCTACAGCCGTGCGCGTCGGCGTGCGGGTGCGGGCTCGACCTCGGCCGCGGTCATGGCGTCGTCGGCGACCGCGCGGAGCACGTGCTTTTCGTGACGAACGCGCGCGGCGATGGCTGCGTCGTCGGCGACCACCGTGATGTAGCCCGGACGGCCGGGCACCGCCAGGTTGCGGCCCAGCGCGACGCGCAACGTCGCCATGAACTCGGGCATGGACACGGCCTCGTCCTCGTGGGTGCACGGCGTGGTGCGGCGAAACTCGGCGAACAAGCCCTTGCCGCTCGTCATCGCGCCGGGCACGTAGCGCGGGCTGGCGTTGTCGATCCAGCGGGCGACCCGGGCCTTGCGCGCGGTGCGCTCGATGCGGTTGCGCCGCGCGTCGGACTCGACGGGTTGCGCGGGCCGGCGCTTGTCGTCGGGCAAGCGTGCGGGCTCGTCGAGTCGGAAAATGTCCTCGTGCTTGTCCGGCACGATCAGCGACGGCGGGGCCGGCGGGAGCACGACGGGCTCGTGCGGGTGGTGGGTTCCGATGTTGCGAGGTTGGAAAGCCATGATGGTGTTCTCCGCGGTGAGCGCCGGGGCGGCGCTGGTACCTCGATACCCGCCTTGCGGCGGGCACGAGGGCGGAGTTGACGCTTGGGACGATCAGAACGGCGCGTCGTGCGTGAACCCGTGGTACGTCTTTCCGAAACTATGGCCGTAGACCGCGAGCGTCGTGGTCTTCGCCTCAAAGGCGGCGCCGGTGAGGCTCGGTTCGTCGTTGGCGAGCCATTGGCCCGCGTGAACGCGCAGCGTGGCGAGGTCGGGCAGGACTTGGTATTGACGCACCACTTGGTCCAGGAAACGGATGTGCTGGCTGGGCCGGTTGTGGACGCGGAAAACGGACCGGTGCGCCACGGCGGCGACGCTGGGCGTCGTGGTGGCGTAGTCGTCCGTGTCGGAAAAGCCGATCGTCTGGTCGAGAGCGGTGTCGAAGGCGTCGAAGGTCATGGTGGTGTTCTCCGGTGGGCAGCGTCGGGATGGCGCTGGTACCCAAAAACCCGCACGTGAGGCGGGCGCTGGGAGAACGGTGGAGCGTGAGGCGTTAGGTGCGGCCGGGGCGGTACTCGTGATCGCCGCAGGCTTGGCGCACCGCCTCGACCTGCGCGTGCCAGGATTCCATCACCTTGATGTGCTGGCGAATGCGCTTGATCTCGTCCAAGGCTTTGCGTTTCTGCCAACGCAAAGCGACCGCAAGAGCCATCCGTTCATGAAGGTTGCGGGCGGCGAGTTCGGCGTCGCTCCTGGTGAAGGTTCCGAGTTCCTTCCAATCGGTGATGGTGTCGAGGTAGTCGTCGGTGAGGGCGGGCATGGTGGACTCCGTAAACGAAAAGAGCCCGTGGGGTCACGGGCTCGAACGAGGAAAGCGCGGTGTGCTGCGTTGCGCTGGTGTACCCATTCAAGCAGGTACCGGGGATATGTCAAGCACCTGTTAAACATTTTTTTGAGGCGTGGTGAGCACTGCAGAGCATTGCCCATCGTTACCCCTTGGCCTTTGCGATCACGTCGGCGAGCACGTCGCTGAACGTGTCGTACTCGCGCTGCTGCTCGGTCGTGGGCTGCACGAACTGCACCGGTGCGGACGGTTGACGCGGTGGCGGTGCGATCGGGGAACCCCGTTCCGGCTTCACGCCATCGACCACGACGGGCGCGCACAACGTGCGCAGGCCGTTCACGCGCAAGCGCTCGTCGGGACCGATCGGCACGCCGTGCTTGGCCTCGAACAACTTGCGGACTCGCGCCCAGAACGCTTGCTCCTTGGCCGGGTGCTTGTTGCCTGCGGCCGAACTGGCGCGCACGTATTCCTGATAGACGGCGTTCTTGCTCGTCAAGACGCCCTTCTCCGCCGCCACCATCTCCGCCTCGCAGAACCATTCGTACACCGGGTCGTTGGTCTTCTTGATGTTGTGCATCAGGGCCTTGACGGCCTCGGGCGCCTCGGCCGGCGTGAGCAGGCGACCGCGACGTACGACGCGCTGGGCACCGGCGAGCAACCAGGAAAACACGTGGAACCGCTCGGCCGGGTTGTTCAGGATCAGGCTCTCGAAATCGAGCACCACGTCCTTGTTGTCGAACCGGCCCGTGAACGGGATCGGGTAGCCCCGGCGCTCGAAGCCGTCGGTGTGGTCGGTACCTTGCAGCGGCCGGTTCAGGCTCACGACGATGGAGCAGGACGGCACGAAGCGCTTGGGCTTCCCGTACTTCAGGTCCACCAGTTGCGGGTCGCGCGACGCCCACTCTTTCAGCAAGTCCGGGTCGCACTCCGTGGCCTCGTTGATGGTCACGAGCGTGGCCCCAATCAGCGCGGCCGGCTTGAAGTTGTGCTTGAAGTCGGCGAACCGGAACGGCACGGCCTTGTGGTGGAACGACGCCAGCACCGCTTGGGCCGTGGATTTACCGTTCCCGCCGTCGCCGTACAGGTAGTAGATGCGCTGGAAGTTGCGGTTGGTGACGAGCGTGGCGCCCATCCCGTCCTGAAAGTACGCTTGCGTCTCGCGGTCGGGAATGGCCTTGTCGAGGAAACTTTGCCAGAGGCAATCGTCCGGCAAGGGCGGCGGCTCGAACGTACCGCCCGATTGCACCAGCGCCTTCGGCATCTTGATCTGCACCGCCGACCGGGTCTTGAACTCGGGGCTGGGCTTGTGCACTGTGATGTTGCCCGCGGCGTCCATCTGCAGCACGCTGTTGTCGGTCTGGATCATGACCGGGCCGGCCTTTTTCTCGGTGGCCGGCGCCTCGTCGGCGTCCGGGTCTTTGTCCAGGTAGTTCACGAAGTCGCCGGTGGCCTCGGTGAGCGAGTGGCCGTTCTGCGGCAACGCCATCGTGGCGCGCAGCGCGTTCACCATCTTCTCCGCCTTCTCGTTGCTGTAATGCTTCGGGTCGTTGTGGCGCAACCAGTCCTTGGCCCGCTCGACCATCACCGCGTCGGGCATCACGGCCCAGTACACCTTGTTGTAGCGGTAGAACACCTCGTCGTCCGTCCCGCCGACGCACAACCAGCGGTCCGGCATCTGGTCGTCCGTGAATCGCATCTCCGGCGTGGCGTCGTCGCCCTCGCGCGGCTCGGCCTTGGCGCGGCCCTTGCCTTTGGAGCGACCCTTGCCTTTGCTGCTGCCATCGTTGGCCGAGTCCGGGTTCGCCGCTGCGATCGCCGCGTCCTTGGCAACCTTGAAGGGCACCACGGTGGTGTCGCTGATGCGTGCGACCACGCTCTCGGGAAGTGCGGGGCGAGGACGGTTTTTCGGAACGGACGACATGATCGACTCCTATATTGACGGGGCCGTTCAGTCTCGTTACGCTGGGACTGAACGTGGTGCTTTAGCGGGTGCGGCGTTCTTCTCTTCAAACCGCGCTTGCCGGCGCGGTTTTCCTTTTTCAGGCGGCGATGCTTTCCTCGCCCACGTCCTCGAACATCCCGATGCGAAAACGCTTCGGGTTTGCCACGTAGGAGCGCATGAACGACCGCAAAACGTCTGGAGCATCCAGGCCGTTTGCGGCGACGGCCGCATTGAAGTTGTCGCGCAGCGCGCTGTTCATGCGGAGCCCCAGCATGATGTCCTTGGGAACTTTAGGGGCCTTGGTTTGCGGCGTGCTCATGGGTTGGTCCTCCGGCGGGTAAACGAAAAACGCCCCGGCTTTTGAGGCCGAGGCGTCGGTCAAGGCTTGCCGCAGCAAGCCACTGGGTCGAACGTTGGGCGCGATGAACTGCGCCGACTGCGTACCCCATTAAAGCAGGTACCGCCGGCTTGTCAAATGCCTGCTAAACACGACGGCGTGCCCGACGCAGAAGCCGCCGCAGCGGCCAAACCACGTCGCCAGCAACGGGCGCAAGCGGATCGGCCGGCGCGGAACGCGCCCAGGTTTGGGGTTCGCGGAGCGTCGAGGCACGTGTCCAGACCTGCGATCGGCCAGACCGTAGGTCTGGACAAAGGTATGGACAGGCCGAAAGCCTTGCTGGGCAAGGCTTTGAAGGGATTTCCGCAAAACTCTGGCTCAAGGTATGGACAAGGTATGGACAGGCTGAAAGCCTTACTGGGTAAGGATTTGCCGGATTTTGTCCATACCTGAAGGATGAATCGGGTGTGAAAGTCGTACGGTGCATGTTGTTCGGTGCTGGTACGGTGCTGCGCATGTTGTTCGTACAGAAGTTTTTGCCTTTTGGGCGCTCTAGGTATGGACAGCCCGCAAACCCTTACCCAGTAAGGCTTTGCGGTGTCCACCCCTGAAAATCGCCTCTTCAGGTATGGACAGCATTCGCCGTTTCCCGGAAAGCCTTGCCCAGCAAGGCTTTCCGCCCGCTCGCTTCCGTACTGCCTTGGGCCGTTTCTTCAGGTATGGACAGGCTGGAAGCCTTGCCCAGCATAGGTTTCCGGGGCGTTGTCCATACCTTGAGCCGGGTTCGGCCGGATCGAGCCGTTTTGAGCGTTTTTCGAGGTCTCCGCCGTGCGTTTTTCAGCGCATCGGGCACGTGCGACCGGCCCGCTCCGCGAACCCAAAAAACTGGGCGCGTTCCGCGCCGGCCGATCCGCTTGCGCCCGTTGCTGGCGACGTGGCGATGCCGGGCCGCAAAAAAAGCCGGGCATGGCCCGGCTACGCTGCGGCGCCCTGCTCCCGGTCAAGCCCGCTTGGCCTTGGTCGCGGGCAACGCGGCTAGGTGCTCGGCGTCTCGGCGGAAGTTGCGAACTGCTCGCCAGTCGCCGGGCGAAAATGGCACGGTCATCTTGCGGCCGTTCGGTGCTATGACCTTCGCGTGTTTGCTCTTGCCTGGCGTCTGATACGTCCAGCCGCGCTCCCGCACAAGATGGGCGATGGCCGCGTTGAAGTCTTTGTCGCTGCTGAAATGCTTGCTCACGTGCTTCTCCGGTTGTCGATGGTGGAACGCTCGTCCGGCTGGACGAACGGCCCCGACGAACCGGGCATTTGCCGGGCTTGCCTCCCGGCGTGTCGCGTGTGTGGTGTTGCGGGTACTTCTGCTGCGGGTCGAGTCGAGCGTCAAGTTTCGAGCGCTGAACGCTTAGTCGGCGGCCAGCGTCACGTAAAGCGCAAATCCCGCATCGAACGGCAGAAGGTTCAACACCATCGCCTCGGGATGTTGCTGCTGCACCCGTTGAGCCGTCGATGCCACGTCGCATCCGGCCGCGGGCTTCGTCGTGTAGAACGTGCTTTTACCGCCGTTGCGGAGGTCGCCGGGCACGCACCAGACGACCTTCTTGAGCATGGCCTTGCGCACACGGGCCTCGTGGTCCGAGCGCATTACGATCGACTCGATCGCCAGGCCGTCCTCGTAGTACGTGCCACCGTCCGGTACCACGGCGACGTACCACGCCTGCAGCGCCGCCTTTTCGGCAGCGTTGATCCAGTCCACGCGCATTTCCCCGCCGTCGCCGTAATCGGCGAACGTGGCGATCGTCGCGCCGTTGCGGTACAGCGTGCCGCTGTACGCCCAGCCCTCGCGGCCTGCCGTGCGGCGGCCGGTTTTCGCCGTGTAGTGGTCGCTGCTGCTGAACGTCGCTGCGGCTTGGCTGGTCTTGCTGGTTTTGCTCTTGCTCATCGTGCTTCTCCGGTTGGTTGGACTGCGTTTGCTGCGGTTAAGGAAGTGCCCCGACCAACTCGGGCCATGCCGGGCTTGCCTCCCGGCGGGTCGCGGAGAATGCGCCGTAGCGCGGTGTTGCTGGTGCGTCTGCTGCTGGTGCGTCAAGGTTCAGAACCGCGAACGCGAACGCATCGCGACGGGCGCCGCGCCATCGTTCAACGCGTCGTGCAGCGCACGGGCTTGCTGCTTGACATGCTTGGCGACCAGTTCCTCGAGCGCTTTGTTCGCGTCGGCGTGGCGGCCCGGCTCCACCGTCGTCGGATCGGCCCCGGCGCGCACGAGCGCGCGCATGGCGAGCGTGTGGTTGCTGGAGACCGCTTCGGCCAGTGCCGCTTGGGTCGGCTCGGCCCCAGCGTCGAGCAACGACCGCAAAATCTGCACGTCGGCGCGCATTCCGCCGTGGTCGCGGTAATCGCGCTCCCACCGCGTGTCGTTGTCGTCGGTGACAGCGAGGAACAACGGCGTTCCGCCGTCGGCGGTCACGTCCGCACCGGCTTCGATCAGGGCCTTGACCGCCTTCGGGGCCAAGCGACGTGCCGCGGTGTGCAGCGGCGTCTCGTTGCAATCCGTGCGCGCGTTGAGGTTGGCCCCGGCTTCGCAGAGCGCACGCACGGCGTCCGCGTTGTTCTTCCACGCCGCGCAGTGCAACGGCGTGTCGCCCCCGGCGTCGGGCTTGTCGATCAGCGCGCCGTGCTTGATCAGCGTGCAAACCAGCGCCGCGTTGCCGAACATCGCAGCGCTGTGCAGCAGCGTGCGCCTCGACTCGTCGTCCTCGGCGTTGACGGGGTAGCCGGCCTCGATCAGCGCCTCGACGGCCTCCGGGAAGCACGTGTGGATCGCGAGGTGCGGGAGCGACCACGTGCTCGTCCCGTCGCACAACGGGTCGGCCCCGTGGCGCAGCGCGGTGTGCAGCAGTTCGAGGTCGCCGCGACGGACGGCCGTTTGCAGGTCTTCGTTGTACTCGTTGGTGGTCATGCTCAATCTCCGGGTTGTGATGGCGATGGGGAACGTGGTTCAGTCGATCGCCATACCGGCCGCTTCGACGATCGACCAAAACATCTCGTTTCGCTCGCGCAGTTCTGCCCATCCGTCGTCGCCCCAACTGGCGAACATGTCGGCGTGCTTCAACTGCTCGACCGTGACGTGGAACTCGTCGGCGACGTTGCGCCGCTCGGCTTCGCACGCCACGTCGTACTCCGGCTGGTCCTCGGGCTCCGGCGTGTCGAACGCGTCGAGCCGGTCGGCGTTCTCGTCGCGCCAGTCGTCGCACCACTGGTCCATCGTCGCGGCGTACGTGTCGTGGGCTTCGATCAGCGTGTCGAGGTAGCCGAGCGGCAGGCCCGCGAGGACGGTGAGCGCGCGGTCCAATGCGGCCTGCTCGTCCGGGTCGCGGAGGTAATACGGGTTGATGTGGAAGTAGGACATGCGTTTTCTCCTGTGGGTAGAGGTGGATCAGTTCAGGGCGGCGGAACGTTTGGCGTTGCGCTCGCGCACCGCGTCGAGCCCGGCTTGTCCGGTCCACGCCACGATGATGCGGACGTGCAGCATCAGGGCCATGGTCACACCGTGAGCCTCGGCGACCTCCGGCTCCTTTGCGTCGCACCACGCTTGCTCCGCTTCGATCGTCCGGTCCAGCGTGCCCGTGTCGAGGGCGGCCAGCACGTCGAGGCTGTTGGCCGCCCTCTTGGCCGCGAACGCCCGTTGCCGCTCGATCGCTTCGCCCTCGCGACCGGCTGCGAGCACGAGGCGCGCGGTGTCGATGTCCTTGGCGTTGAGGTTGACGCGAAACTTCGCGCTCGCCGTCTTCTCGGCCCGCTGCTGGTCGTCGAGGCCGGCGAGCGCCCGGGCCGCGTCCAGCGCTTCGGTGAGCCAGTGGAGCGGGTACGTGGCGAGCCTTTCGACGGCCTGGTCGGTTTCATCGACGAGGCCGAGTTCGATGCGGCGTTGCTCGACGAGCGACCAGCCCCGGTAGTTGTCCATGAGCACCGCGGCATGGCGCAGAAGGTCCGTGCTCACACCGAAAGCCTCGGCGACCTCGTCCATCAAGCGGTCGCAAGCCGGCAGCCATTCGTCCGACTCTTGCGCGAGGTCCATGCCCTCATCGTGGGCTTCGTCCCATTCTTCTCCCTCGTCCTCGATGTCAAAGCGAGCGTCCGCGTAATCGGTGGCCCAGTCCTGCAGCCATTGGTCCGTAGCTTCGTCGTACGCTTTCTCGGCGTGGTACAGGCGCTGGCGCGTGTCATCGTCCAACACGGCGATGATGTCGAGGGCTTCTTGCTGGCCGGGGTAGGTTTTGGTGGTGTCGTTCATGTGTAGTACTCCTAATCGGTGTGATGGGTGATGGTTTGTTTGATACAAATCGTTTGTATCAGTGCATGGCCGTGCTGGCCGGCGCGACCTTGACCTTGCGATCGTCCGACATCAGGTCGTAGATGCGGCCCATGATGGCCGGCTCGTTCATGGCCCGGTCGCTGGCAAGGCGGGCACGGCCGTAATCGAGTACGTCGCCGGTGTAGCGGTTCACGATGGCAAGGATCACGGTGCCGTCCGGGCGACGCTCGACCGCGGCCTGCATCGACTCGGCGTCGATGCCTTGGCGGTCCGACTCGCGTTCGAGCAGGCGGATCACCTCGCGGTGCTCGTTGCCGCGTGCGAAATCCAGCGGGGTAAGTTTTGCGTCTTGCTCGCGATCGAACGTCACGGCGTTCAGGGGTGCGTCGGCTTCGAGCAGCAGACGGCAAAGATGGGCTTGCCCGCGTTGGGCAGCGATGTGAAGGGCGGAAAGGCCGGTGTACGGGCCGGAGTTGAAGGCTACGTGAACCAGCGGAACCGGCGAAGAAGCGCGCAAGAGGCTTTTGACGGTGGCGATCTCACGGTCAAAGATGGCGTTCAGCAACCGGCTGTGCGTGGTAAAGACGGCGGATCGCTCCTCGCTGGTGAGGCTGGCGAGGGTTTCGTTGATCGACTGGGTGTTGTTGTTGAAGTCTTGCATGGCACGCTCCTGTGATCACCGCGGGATTTGCGGTGAGGCGAATGTACCCGCGCCAGGTGGGCGGCGTACAGGGAGCGGTTGTGACGTGTTGTGATGTGTTGGATGCGCCCGGAAAGCCTTACCAGGCGGGCCTCTGCGGCCGATCAACATCGCCCGCGGTGACGGCGCGTGAGCGGGATCGAGCCGAAGGCTCCGGGTTGTTTGGCGCGAGGAAACGGGCCGGCTCAACGCCCGGCGATCGGGCGTGAGCGGGGCGGCGCCTGCAGGCTGGCCGGCCTACGCCTTGGCGGTCTTGCGCGCCGCGCGCTTCTTCGCGGGCGGCTTGTCGAACCCGAACATCGCCGCGAGGCCCGCCGGCTTCGGGTTCACGTAGCGTTTGAGCATCTTCGGGTCTTTGTGGCCGGAAATGGCCGAAAGCAGGATCGTGTCCTGCACCTGTTCGGCCAGGCGCGTGAGCGCGGTGTGCCGCAGGTCGTGAAGCCGCAGGCCCTGAATGCCCGGGTTGTCTTTCTCGACCCGATCGCGCCCACGTATCCACGCTTTGCTGATGGCGTCGGCCCGGATCGCCTGGGGCTTCGCGCGGGTGTTCAGCGGGCTTTTGAGCACGAACCCGTACCGCTCGTCGATCGGGATGGCTTCCAGCAGCGCGATGGACTCCAAGGTCAACGGTATTGTGCGGCTCGTGCCGTTCTTGCTGTCGGGAAACGTGATGTTGGGCCACCGCTTGCGCTTGCGGTCGAGCGTGAGGTCCACG
Organism: Burkholderia sp. WTPI3; assembly: GCF_021483755.1. NCBI lineage: Bacteria > Pseudomonadati > Pseudomonadota > Betaproteobacteria > Burkholderiales > Burkholderiaceae > Burkholderia > Burkholderia sp. WTPI3. The sequence continues at coordinate 85,326 of NZ_JAGIXF010000017.1, forward strand.
TTGTCCCATTCGAGCGCGGCGATTTCGCTGCGCCGGGCGCCGGTTTCGATCAGCAGCCGCACGCCCAAGCGGGTCGGCGCGGAGCCGGCGACCGCGAGGATCGAGTCCACGTCGCCGTCGTCGGCGGTACGTTCCCGGGCGTCGCGCACCGGCAGGCGGTGGCCCTTCGCCCCGTTCACGAGCCATCGCTTGCTCTTGTCCGTGTCGTGAACCCAGTCCAACACCGCCGACCAAATCGACATGAACGAGTTGAGCGTGGAGTTTTCGTAGCCGCGCGTGGCGCGCGCTTCGTTGCGCCACGCCTCAAAATGGTCCGGGTTCAGGTTTTTCAGCGGCATGTCGAGCAAGCGGGCGCTGTTCGCCAGGCCGCCGCCCACCGTGTCGAGCAACTGGTCGATCCGGTTGCCCTCGGCGGTCTCGCCCTTCTTCGTGGGCGTGACCTCCTTCTTGTACCGCTCCATGTACGGCCGCAGCGTGCCCTTGTAGTCCTCGCCGTGGCTGGCCGGCCGACCGGCCACCAGGTTCGCGCTGCTCTTCTGCACGAACGCGACGGCGCGGGAAAACGCCTCGTCTTTGCTCGCTACGTCGTCCGCCACGTACGGGAACGACTCGTTGATCTTGTGCCCGTCGTGCATGAGTTTGACCTGGAACGACGCCCCGCGGTCGTACACGTTCTTGAACTTGTATGTCTTCGGCTTCGCCACCGCTACCCCCTTCGCTGGAACATGACAGTGGCATATATTTTCCCAGTTTTTTCCCAAATGACCAACGCATTTTTGTTTTTCCCGGCTGTAAAACCCGCCAGTAAAGGCTCTCGCGTTTCGGGCCATTGCCTTCGTAATGCGAAGGTCGTAGGTTCGACTCCTATCTCCGGCACCAAGATATAAAGGCCTGACAAGTGATGCTTGTCAGGCCTTTTCTCTTTCCGATCACGTTTCCGGCTGCGATTTCCGTCACCCGAAATCACGCGCCCGACCTCTCCCCGCCGACACCGCTTGCGGGCATCTCCCGACTCACGCGCCGCGCACCGCCGATTACAATCGCCGGATCACCCGCCCTTCCCGTACATCATGCGCATCTGGCGCCTCGAGCGACCGAACCTCAGCGGGCAACTGGATGTATCCCGCGCGACCGGTCTCGTCGCCGCGATCGGCGGCAGCGAGCCGAATGCGTTCGCCGGCGAAGTTCTGAAGCTGTTCGACGATGCGCTGTCCATCACGCAGTGCACGATCTTCGCGTACGAGTTCGGCAATCGGCCGCGCACGATGTCGGTCGCCGATCATCGCGGCGGCCGCTACCTGCGCGATGTCGCCGACACCTATGCACGACATTTCTACGCGCTCGACGGCAATCAGAAGATCGTATCGGCAGCACACCGCGGCACGCATCGCCGCGACGTACTGCTGCATCAGCAGGCCGGCGACGAAATCGGCCACGACGCATATCGCGCGGCCTGCTATCGCGGCCCCGACGTCTCCGATCGTCTCGCGCTGCTGATGCAGCCGAACGACTCCACCTGGCTGTCGATCAACCTGTATCGCGCGCATCGAAGCGGCGCATTCCAGCCGCGCGAGATCGCGGCCATCGAAACGCTCGCGCCGCTGATCGCGCAGGCCGCCCAGCATCACTACACGCTCGCCGGTTCAGCGCAGATCGGCATCCCGCAACTGATGCTCGCGCGATTGCGCGCCGCATGCCCGGCGCTGTCCAAGCGCGAACTCGACGTGCTGCGCGGCGTACTCGAAGGCCAGACCGCGCACGAGATCGGCGAGACGATCGGCGTGAAGGCATCGAGCGTCGTCACCTACCAGAAGCGAGCGTACCGGCGCCTCGGCATTTCGAGCCAGCGCCAGTTGTTTGCGCTGTGCCTGCAACCCTGAACGCGGGCCGCCGGTCCTGACCGTATCGGGGTAAATCCCGGCCTGCCGACTGCCGTTCGCTGTACCCGGAATGGGGACAGCCGAGCTGGGCGCGACTTCCATACTGCATCGACCTGCCGCACGCATCGCGTGATTGCGTGCGCGTTCGATATCACTGCAACCCGGAAGCCAACGATGGGCACCGAATTCAAGCCATACCCGTTCGTCGCCGAACGCTACCCTGCGCATCTGCCAGCCTGCAGCGACGGCGTCGATACACAACGACACCGCGTCGCGATCGTCGGCGGCGGCCCGGTCGGGCTCGCCGTCGCGCTCGGCCTCGCGAACCACGGCATTCGCAGCGTACTGCTCGAAGCCGACGATTCGGTCTGCCACGGCAGCCGCGCGATCTGCATTTCGCGACGCAGCCTCGAGATCATCGAGCGGCTCGGTGCGCTCGACGACTTCCTGCGCGTCGGGCTGCCGTGGACCGGCGGGCGCAGCTTCTACCGCCGCGACGAAGTGCTGCATTTCACGATGCCGCAGGACGAGAACCAGAAGCTGCCGCCGATGGTGAATCTCGCTCAATATCACATCGAGCAGTTCCTGCTCGATGCCGCGCTGCGCCACCCCGAGTTCATCGAGATCCGCTGGCAGACGAAGGTCGCGGGCGTGACGCAGTATCCGGACGGCGTGCGTCTGGACGTCGATACGCCGCTCGGCAGCTACGCGCTCGACGCCGACTGGATCGTCGCGAGCGACGGCGGACGCAGCACGATGCGCGATGCGCTTGGCCTGTCGTTTCGCGGCACGAGCTACGAAGGCCGCTACGTGATCGTCGACATCGCGCTCGACAGCGACCGGCCGACCGAACGGCTCGCGTACTTCGACCCGGCGTCGAACCCCGGCTCGACGGTGCTCGTCCACAAGCAGCCCGACAACGTATGGCGAATCGACTACCAGTTACGCGACGACGAGGATCCCGAAGCCGCGGTGAAACCCGAGAACGTGATCCCGCGCGTGCAGAACCTGCTCGATATGATGGGCGAGCGCGGCGACTGGTCGCCGATCTGGATCACGATCTACAAGGCGAACGCACTGACGCTCGAGCGCTACCGGCACGATCGCGTGCTGTTCTGCGGCGACGCCGCGCATCTGGTGCCGATCTTCGGCGTGCGCGGCGCGAATTCGGGCATCGACGACGCCGACAACGTCGCGTGGAAACTGGCCTTCGTGATCCGCGGCCTCGCGTCGGACGCGCTGCTCGACAGCTATTCGGACGAACGCGTGTTCGCGACGCACGAGAACCTGCGCTACGGCACGAAAAGCACCGAGTTCATGGCGCCGCCGTCGTTCGCGTTCGACCTGATGCGCAAGGCCGTGCTGACGCTCGCGGTCCGGCATCCCGCGTTGCGTTCGCTGATCAATCCGCGCCAGACGTCGGCAATCGCGTATGCCGCGTCGCCGCTCAATGCGCGCGAGCGCGATGCGTTTTCGGCCGGGCCGGCACCGGGCACGGCACTCGCGGAATGCCCGCTGATGCTGCGGGCATCGCAAAACGACGAAGTAACCCCCGGCCACCTGACCGATCTCGTCGGTCCGCGTTTCACCGCGCTCTGCTTTACGTCCGACGGCGCGCCCAGCACATCTCTCGTCGACCTCGAACGGCGCCTGCGGGACGCCGGACTACCGTTTGCGCTCGTCACGCTCGCGCGGCGCGCGGCACCACAACACCGCGCGTGCCTCGGCTACGACGCCGACGGCCGACTGTTCGACCTGTACGGCGCACGCGCGGGCACCGTCTATCTCGTCCGGCCGGACGGCCACGTACTCGGCCGCTGGCACGATGCACGCGCCGACGACCTGAGCGATGCACTCGTACGCGCGCTCCACCCCCACGCATCGCCCGACCATCAGGAAAACGCATGATGACCGATACGGAACGCGATACCCTCTATACCGATCTGTGCCGCGCGATGACGCGCATCGGCGAAACCGACGCGTCGCTCTTTCTTGCCCGCTTTGCACTGCTCGCGATCGAAACGATCGGCGACGCCGCGACCGTCGCCCGACTGATCGACGAGGCCGGCGACGGCCTGCCCGATGCCGGCGAACCGGCGCCGACGCCCGGACGATGACGCGCGGCGCAATCGCACCGCTTCCGCCGCTCGTTCATTACAAATTCATTTCACCGCGCACCGTCTGCGCACGTACCGCACCGTAGGCAGACGAATCCCCTGGAAAAACCGGTTAAGCGTGCATAACATTACTTAACGATTCCGACCCGTCTATCGCGTTACATTGCGTGGGCGGCGCGGCAGTCGCAATGCCGCCCTCGAGTAGCTTGCGGCGAAACAGCCGACGTCCGGTCATTTCGACTCAACAAAGGAGAGGATCACCATGACTCATGGCTTGATTATGTGGCTCATCATCGGCGCAATCGCCGGCTGGCTGGCTGGCGTGCTCGTCAAAGGCGGCGGGTTCGGCCTGATCGTCGACATCATCGTCGGTATCGTCGGCGCGGTGATCGGCGGCTGGCTGGCCGGGCTGCTCGGCATCAGCATCGGCAGCGGCTTCATCGGCTCGGTGATCGTCGCGGTCATCGGCGCCGTGATCCTGCTGTTCGTGATCCGGCTATTCAGGCGAGCGGCCTGACGATCTTCTCACGCGCCTTCGGGCGCGTTCCTGCATCGACGCGGCGCACGGCATCCCCCGCGCGCCGCGGTCCGTTTCAGCGGCGCTTGCCGCGCTGCAGCCAGCCGTCGAGCACTTCAGTCGTCAGCAAGCCGCTGCGCGCATCACGTGCGTCATCGCGTCCGATCCACACGGTACGCGGCATCTCCCCTCGCCATCCCGCATCGAGCGCCGCGCGCAAGCGCTCGGGCATCGGTTCCGCATTCGCATACTGCGCGACCTGCGGCGGCAGGTTCATTTGTGCCAGCGCCTGCGCGATCGCGACGCCGTTGTCGTCGTACGCGTCCATCGCCACCATCGCGAGTTGCACGTCCGGATGCCGGCGCTGCCATGCGACGAGGTGCACGGCGTTCTCGCGGCAGTAACCGCAATCGAGCGACCAGATTTCGACCGCGAGCGGCCGTTCGTGCGCGCTCGCATAAAGCTTCGCCACGTCGGCCGCATGCAGCGGCTGCAGTTCGCCGGCCCATGCCGGCACGCTGGCAAATACCGCGCAGAGCAATGCAATCAGCCGTTTCATTGCGCGTCCTCCACGGGAATCAGCCGATAGCCGTCGTTGCGGGTACGCCACGACAGGTAGATGCGCCCGGCATCATCGAGCAGTTGCGGATTGTCGCTCGCACCCGCCGTCGCGGCGATCACGCGCGGCGCCGACCAGTGCTCGCCGCGATCGTCCGAGCGGCGCAGCTTGATCTGCATCGTTTCGCCGTCGAATGCCTTCCACGCAAGCCAGACGACATCGCCGTGCGCGACGAGCGCCGCGTGCGACGCCTGCTCGGCCGGCACCGCGGGATTCTCGCCGAACGTCCACGGGGTGCCGAGCGGCCGGTCGTCGGCGCCGATGCGCGAATAGAATACGTCGGCGCGACCGTCGACGACGCCGAACCACGCAAGATGGCGCGTACCGTCCGGCGTGATCGCGAGTGCCGGCCCGTGCTCGGGGCACGCCTCGACATGCCAGTTCGAGAACGTCGCACGGACGGGCACGACGGGCGCCGATGCCGACACCGGCAACACCGCCAGCGCATGATCGCGAATCTGCCCCGGGAATACGTTGCGCCACGCGGCTTCGATATGTCCGGCCGGATCGATCGCCATCGCGATGCGGCAGCATTCGCAGGTATGGTCGGTCACCTTGCGCTCGGGCTCGAACGACGCACCGCCGTCGCGCGACACCGCGTAATACACGGCCGCGCCTTCGTAGGCCTGCCCCGCCGCCTTCGCCGCGACGAGATCGCGCTTGTCGATCCACGCGATCGCGATGTTGCCGGCCGGGTCGACCGTCATCATGTCGAAACGGTGCGTGATCGCCTGCCGGTCGTGATGGACGGTGACGGGCACGCTCCAGGTCGCGCCGCCGTCGAGCGAACGCGAGAAGCGCACCATGCCGGTGTATGGCGCATCGAGCGGCATCGACCACGATATGTATACCGCGCGACCATCCGGGCTCGTTGCGACCTTCGGCCGATTCTCCGCGCTCGTATAGATCGGCTCCGGCATCGCGTTGACGATCACCGGCGCGGACAACGTCCGGCCCGCATCGTCGGAATGCGCGACGACGACGTGCGCGCCTTCGACCCATGCGACCCACAGCCGATGCCGCGCGTCGAACGCGGCACCGGTCGCGAGCGGCTGCTTCTGTTGCGCCGGGGCTGCCTGCATGCTCATGTGCAAGGCATGCGGATCGGCTGTCTTCGGCGCATCGTGCGCGCCGGCGGGCGACAGCGCCGCGAACCACAGCGCCCAGCCCGCCGCGAAAGATTTCACAGCGCCCATTTCAATTCTCCATAGAAAGTGCGGCCCGGATACGGGTGGAACACGTAGTAGCGGCGGTCCGTCAGGTTGTCGATGCCGACCGACGCGGTCCAGTGGCGGTCGAACCGGTAGCGCGCCTTCAGGTCCACGATCGTGAAGACGCTCGTGCCGCCGTAGACGTCCGGATTCACGTCGCTGTTGTCGAGGGTGTTGAACTGGCGGCCCGAATAGCGGACGCCGACGCTCGCGAGCCAGTGCTCGTCGAAGCGGTACGACGCGAGCAGGTTCGCGCGCATGCGCGGGATGCGCGGAAAGCGCGAGCCGACATACGCCGGGTTCGCGGCGTCGGCAAGGATCTGCGCATTGGTCGCCGATACGTTCGCGTCGATATCGAGCCCGCGCAGCCCGACGTTCCGGCCGCTGAAGGCGAGTTCGACGCCGCGCGCGCGCACCCGGTCGACGTTCGAGATATTGGTGACGCTCGATGCGCCCGACACTGTCGTCTGGCTGTAGATCGAGTCGCGCAGATCGCTCTGGAACACGCTCGCGCGCACGACGCCCACGCCCACGTCGCGCTCGGCCGTGAAGTCCCAGTCGATCGCCTTCTCGGGCCGCAGGTTCGGATTGTTGTTGACGATCGCGTTGTTGGAGATCGTGCCCTGGAACAGTTCCCCGACCGTCGGGAAGCGCGTGCCGGTCGCGAACGACAGCCGAAAACGCCACACGTCCGTCGCATCCCATTGCACCGCGACCTTCGGCGACAGCGCGTTCGCGCCGCGATCCGCATAGCCGAGGGTGCCGCCCGCGTTGCCGAGCGCGCCGCCGTATGCATCCCAGCGCTCGTAGCGCAGGCCGAGCATCGCGAGCCAGCCGGGCGCGAATCGCCACGCATCCTGCGCGAACAGCGCCTGCGTGCGCGTGTCGCCCTGATACACGTTCGCGACCGACGTGGTCGGCCCGGCCAGCCAGTCGGCCGTGTTGTACGTGACGTTGCGCAGGAAATAGTTGTCGTAGTGATAGCCGAACGTGAAGGTATGGCCCTTCACTTCCGGCGCCTCGGCCTTCAGGTCGAGCGTGCGCCAGCCCGTGCCGTCGCCCTGGAACAGCGTACCCGCGCCGCCCTGCACGGTCGACGCCGCGCGCAGCACGTCGCGCGACACGTCGTATGCCGACACCATGCCCGACAGCCGCCACCCCGAGTCGAGCCGGCCGTTCAGACCGAGCGCGTACAGCCAGTTCTCCTGGTCGCCTTGCTGCGGCGCGAACGCGCTCGGCGCGACGGTCATGTTCTGACCGCCGATCGACACGTTGCCGCCGTAGACGGGATTGCCGGCCGCATCGCGCAGGAAGGTTTCACCGTGCTGCCGGTAATGGTTCTCCCAATGCCCGAGCGTCAGCGTCGCGTCGACGTGATCGGTGAACGCATAGCCCATCCGGACCGTCTCGTTGAGCTGCTCGGTCCGCTCGATGGTCTGCGCGCCGACGATCGTGCGCGGCTTGCCGTTCGGTCCGATGTCGGTCGCGGCGCCCGTCACGGGCACCGCGGCGCCGAGCTTCGGGTTGTATGCGGAATTGGGGCTCGCATACTGCATCGGCTGGCTGTCGTTCTCCAGCCTGTCGAGCGACAGCGAAAACCAGAATTTGCCGATACGGTTCGCGACCCGGGCAGTCTGGTGGTTGCCGCCGAAGCTGTCCGCGACCCCGTAGCCGTCGTGGTAGCGCTGCGTGAAGAACTGCGTCGACAGCGACGCCTCGAGTTTTTCGGGGCGACGCGTCGTCAGCAGCACGGTCGAGCCGATCGCGTTGCCGGGATACAGCGCGGAAAAGGGGCCGTAAAGCACGTCGACGCGCGCGATATCGTCGGGGGAAATCAGCGACCAGCGCGGCGGATACGCGTAGCTCGAGCCGAGCAGGTTCGACAGCAGCAGGCCATCGGCGTAGACGAGCCCGCGCGCGCTCTGCAATTCGTTGAAGTCGCGGCCAGCGAACACGCTGTTGCGGTCGCCGATGTAGCGCTTGCGGACCATCAGGTTCGGTACGTACTTCAGCGCGTCCTCAGTGGTGACGTTGGTATGCGCGTCGATCTGCTCGCGCGTGATCGACTCGACGACGGCCGGCGTATTCGGATCGACGGGTTGCCGCTGGGCGGTCACGCTGACCGCGGTCAGCGTGTCTCCCGTCGGTGCGGGTGCAGCCGTGGCGACGGTGTCGGCACTGCGGGCCTGCTTGCCGGCGCCACCCGGCGCCGGATCGGACGACGCGCCGTCGATCGAGGCCGCTTGTGCAGCCGGCCAGACAAAAGCGGCCGCGCATGCAAATACGAGCCGACCGCGCGACGGCCGCGCGGCGAAGGTATACGACATGGATGAATCCCTGAAAACGTGACCAGGCGACGCCGGACGCGAGTCGACGCCCCGCGCACGGACGGCGCGGCGCGCGGATCGGGCCGCGGGCCGCACGCACGCCACTAGAGCGCGCGGACGATATCAATCAGATCGGGACGTTTTCAGGCGGGCCGCGCGGCTGCGCGAGACAGATGCCCTTGCGCGGGAAGTCGGGGACGGCCGGCGCGGCCGCCCGATAGGCGAACGCGCGCACGAAGCCCGGCAGTGCGGGCAGGCTCGTACCGAGCGCGACGTTCGCCGCGAAGCCGGGGCAGTACACGCAGTGCGGCACGCCGGCATGATCGAACGGCGACGTGCCGTGATCGCTGCCGGACTGGGCCAGCACGACCTGGCGGGCGCCGGTCGCACTGCACAGGTCGAGCGTGAGCTCGCCGGAACCGCTCGACGCGAGACGCGCGTAGCCGACGACGGGCGACAGTACGTTCAGTACCAGCGCCAGCCATACGAGGCCGATCCATCGCGTCGTTCGTTTCATCGCGGTCCAGGAAAAAAGTGCGCGCAAGTATAACAAGCGACCGATTGTTGCCGATTCTGCCGAGTGCAATAGTCGGCATTGCACGGCGTGCAGCAGCGCATGTGCCGTTAATACAACAGAGACAAAATCTAACGATTCGCCACTGGCATAAATCCAAGGCCGAGGTTGATAATCATTGAACCTGCTGGAGAAATGACCATGGACGAAAGACCAACTCGCATGCCCCCGCCCGAGCAAGTGATGAGCCCGGATCCGGAACCCGTCGGCGTGGAATTCCTCGCCGAATTGCCCGAGCACGTCCGGGCATTCTTCGACGAGCAGCACAAGCTGTACTCGCCGAAGTGAACCTACGTTCCGTTCTGTAACCGCCACGTGTCGATCGATATCGTGCGGTTCATCGCTGCGTTTTCGGCGCAGATCACATCGCACCCGGGTTGCAACGACCTGACGGTGCCGGATCAGCTCGCCCGCTGATTCTTCTGTCGCGACGCTCCGCCGCGCGACTGTCTTCGTCTATCCTTCTCGTTTTACCCCTCGGGCCTTCCCGGCTCTCCCGACCGTACCGATGAAGCAAGCCATTCGTGCCAGCCTCGCTGTCGCCGCGCTCGGCGTCGCCCTCTTCTCGTCCCCGCACGTCGCCCATGCGGACGGCGACGACACCGCACTCACCAACCTCGTCGCACTCGCATCGCAGCGGCTCGCGCTTGCCGAGCCGGTCGCGCGATGGAAATGGGCAAATCATAAGGCAATCGAGGACCGGCCGCGCGAAGCGGCATTGCTGTCATCGGTGGAAAAGCGTGCAGGACAGAGCGGCGTGGATCCGGCGTTCGCACGGACGTTCTTCGAGGACCAGATCGCCGCGAGCAAGGAGGTGCAGGACGCGCTGTTCGCAACGTGGCGCGCGACACGACCGCCCGAAGGCACGCCGCCCGACCTCGCGACCAGCACGCGGCCGGCGCTCGACCAGCTGACGCAGAAGATGCTGGCGGGCCTCGCGCAGGTCGCGCCGCTGCGCGACGCACCCGATTGCCAGGCACGGCTCGCGCGCAGCATCGCGAACTGGAAAACGCTCACCCGCTACGACTCGACCAAGACGCAGGCGCTCGGCACCGCGCTGTCGCACGTGTGCGCCGGCGGCGGCGCCAGCGCGATCGGCTGACGACGCTCGACCACGGCACCGCAGTGCGCAGCGCTCAGTCGGCAGGCGTGAGCGTCGCGAGCGGAATCAGTTGCAGGCCGCGCGCGAGTTGGGTCTGCAGCAGACGATGAGTATGGGGCTCGAACGGGCCGTCCGCGCCCTCGGCCACCAGTTGCACGGCCGCATCGAGCGATTCGGCCACGCCAAGGTAGCGCCAGCCGTCTATCACATGAAAGAAACGACGCTCGCCGCTCGCTTCGAATGCAACCGGGCCGTCGAACGGCCAGGGCGCATTGCCCGCCCGGCCGGCGTCCGTCGCCGGCCGACGGTTGAACGACGGCCGCAGCCGTGCGATCCACTGCGCTTCGGCGAGCATCGCACCCAGCTCGTTGCCGGTCTCGCGCCACTCGACGCGGCGCACCTGCTGCGCCAGCCGCATTTCCTTCGACGACCGCCGCTCGCCCGTGAGCAGCGCACGCAGGCGCTGGCGCACGCGCACGCTGCGGCCGACGTAAAGCGCCGCGTCGCCCTCTCCGAACAACGCATACGCGCCGCATCCGGCCGGCGCGGTATCGAGCCACGCTTCGGTCAGGTCGCCGCCGAGGCGGAAGTGGCGTGTCGTGCGCGCGATCTGGTCGCGCAGACGCTCGAGCGGCACGATCTCGTGCAACTGCCGCCAGAACTGCCACAGGAGATCGGCGTCGGCGAGTGCCCGGTGCCGTGCGGCGGGAACGAGGCCGTGCCGTTCGATCAGCGCATCGAGCCCGTGCCGCGACTCGCGCGGAAACAGCGCGCGCGACAACCGCACCGTGCACAGCACGTCGGGATTGAACGCAATGCCCACGCGCTCGAATTCCGCGCGCAGGAAGCCGCGATCGAAGCTTGCGTTGTGCGCGACGAACAGCTTGCCGTCGAGCCGCTCGAACAGTGCGGGTGCGAGTGAGGCGAACGACGGGGCGTCGCGCACCATCTCGTCCGAAATACCCGTCAACTGCTGGATGAACGGCGGAATCGACTGCCCGGGATTGACGAGGGTTGTCCACGTCGATACGCCGAGCGGCCCGATTTCGACCACGCCGATTTCGGTAATGCGGTGCTCGGCGGACGAGCCACCGGTGGTTTCAAGATCGACGAAGACGAGCGGCTGTTCGCTGGCGGGATCGGACGGACGGAAATCGGACATGAAAAGACAGGAAAACGATGCTTCCATGAGTATGCACCGGCATGCGGGTTCGCGACCAGCACGAACCGGGCACCGGGCGGCCAGCCGGCCGGATTCCTCTCTGCAAAAGCAAAAAGCCCCCGCGATGCGGGGGCCGGATGTGTCGACAATGCGTGGCGCGTCAGACCGCCTGGATATTCGCTGCCTGCTTGCCTTTCGGCCCGACTTTCACATCGAAGGAAACACGCTGGTTTTCCTTCAGCGTTTTGAAACCTTCCATCCGGATTTCGGAGAAGTGCGCAAACAAATCTTCGCCGCCATTGTCGGACGTAATAAAACCGAAACCTTTAGCATCGTTAAACCATTTTACGATACCGGTATCCATACCTTCGTTCCCCACTCGTTTAGATCAAAAAAAGCTACCGTTTATAGCCGCTTCCCGCAATCCCGCATCATCGCGCCGATACCCCCACCAGCGCTCCGCACGGGGACGGAGTGCTGACTTTATAAATTGGACAATCCGGATGCGTCAAGAAAATTTTTGGCGACGGCTTTATCAAAAAAACATCAATTCGACCGGAATCGGTACACCGTCGTCTTTTATTAATTGATTCGCATCGAAAACCTGTCAATGTTACCGGGATCAGATCGTAGATAATCAGGGGCGTGAAAAACCTACCGGGGACAAATCGATTCGGTAAAATCCTCGGGTTTTTTCCGGGTTGCGGAAAACGTGGGACGTTGCGATGCTGATGCAATGCTGACAGAAGGAGACGGTCATGTGGCTGGACGCAATCAAGCGCTTCGCGAGCCGGCTTGGGCGCGTACGTCGCAAGTCCCGCGCGCTGGCCGAGTCCGCACGTGAAGCGCCGTGCGACACCGAGTTCGATCCGACCTGGCATGGCGACCACTGGCAGAACCTGCTCGCGTCGCCGCTGGATGCGCGCCACTACGTGATGGAAGACTGGACGTACACGCCGCTGCAGGCCGACTCCGACGATACGGAGCCGACCGCCAAGCGCAAGCGGCGCTCATACGCGCAGTAGGAACCGGAACGGCGGGGCAAAAAAAAAGCGCGACTGGGAAGTCGCGCCGACAAAGGTTTGGAGATCTTTTCCGTCAACGAAAAAGTCTGCTTCGGAAAGCAGAGATCGCAGTATAGCGAGAGAACATCCTTTCATTATCCATGGCTCGCACAAACCTCTATTGCCGATGTGTCAATAATCGGACCAGCGCTATTTGCGCCCGGTCGTGATCGCTTGTCGCGATCGCGCAACGTGCGCGACGCACGCCTGATTGCCATTTCCTCTTGCCGCATCACCGCAAAGCCTTGACCGGCAAGGCTTTCGGCGCTCCCACCGATTCTTGCGCGATTCAAAATACAGTATTGCCCGAAGCGATTTTCGTCTGCGTTCCGCGCGATCCGTACACTGCAAATGAATATCCGACAAGGGCAGCCGACCCCTGCGCATCCGGCTTCGCCAGGCTGCGCCGGCGCCAATGCCCGCAGCAGGCTCGATCGACATCATCCTGTTTGGAGACAGATCATGAAGAAGACCCTGATCGTCACCGCATTGGCGGGCGTGTGCGCCACCGCCGCGCATGCGCAAAGCAGCGTCACGCTGTACGGCCTGATCGACGCGGGCATCACCTATACGAACAACCAGGGTGGTCACAGTGCGTGGCAGGAGACGAGCGGCTCGATCAACGGCAGCCGATGGGGCCTGCGCGGCACCGAGGATCTCGGCGGCGGCCTGAAGGCGATCTTCACGCTGGAAAACGGCTTCGGCATCAACAACGGCACCCTCAAGCAGAACGGCCGCGAGTTCGGCCGCCAGGCGTTCGTCGGCCTTGCGCATGACAGCTACGGCTCGCTCACGCTCGGGCGCCAATACGACAGCGTCGTCGACTTCCTAGGCCCGCTGTCGCTGACCGGCACCCAGTACGGCGGCACGCAGTTCGCGCATCCGTTCGACAACGACAACCTGAACAACTCGTTCCGGATCAACAACGCAGTCAAGTACCAGAGCGCGAACTACGGCGGCCTGAAGTTCGGCGCGCTGTACGGCTTCTCGAACTCGAGCGACTTCTCGAACAACCGGGCGTACAGCGTTGGCGCATCGTACAGCTTCATGGGCTTCAACGTCGCGGCCGCGTACATGCAGTTGAACAACGACATCAACTCGCTGGCGCTCGCGACCAGCGATCCCGGCGCGGTGGCCGGCGACTGGACGTTCGCCGCGAGCCGTCAGCGCACGTGGGGCGCCGGCTTCAATTACGCGTTCGGGCCCGCGACGGCCGGATTCGTGTTCACGCAGACGCGGCTGTCCGATTCGTCCGGCATCAGCGCCGGACAATCCGGGGTGTCGAACGGCATCCCGCTCGTCGGCGGCACGCGCTTCAACAACTACGAAATCAACGGCCGCTACGCGCTGACGCCGGCGTTCTCGCTGGCAAGCTCGTACACGTACACCGACAGCCGCCTCGACGGCCAGACACCGAGCTGGCACCAGTTCAACCTGCAAGCCGACTACGCGCTGTCGAAGCGCACCGACCTGTACCTGCAGGGCGAATACCAGCGGGTGAATGCGGACGGCCTCGCGATCGGCGCGAACATCAACGGGCTCGGCACCGCATCGTCGACCAACAAGCAGATCGCCGTCACGGCCGGCATGCGCCACCGCTTCTGAACGATCGCCGCAACCGTTCGGCCTGGACCGCCATGGCGAAGCGCCCTGCCCGGGGCGCTTTTCGTTTCTATGACGCGATGCGCCCCGGCACCGTTATGCCGACCGTACGCTCAGGCGTCGCTTCGCGCGGGATAGCGAACGTCGAGCACGTCGATCGGCTGCGGCCCCGCCGGCGTCATCAGCGTGACGGTGTCGCCGATCTTCGCCTTGATGAGCGCGCGCGCAACCGGCGAAATCCAGCTGACGCAACCGCGATCGAGATCGACCTCGTCGATCCCGACGATCGTGATCGTGTGATCTTCACCATCGGGCGTCGCGTAATCGACGGTCGCGCCGAAGAACACCTGGTCGACGCTCTCCTGCCGGCTCGCGTCGACGACTTCGGCGAGATCGAGCCGCTTCGTCAGGAAGCGGATGCGGCGGTCAATCTCGCGAAGCCGCCGCTTGCCATAGATGTAGTCGCCGTTCTCCGACCGGTCGCCATTCGACGCAGCCCATGACACGAGCCGCACGACCTCGGGACGCTCGACGTCGATGAGGTTCAGCAGTTCGTCCCTGAGCCGCTTGTGACCAGCCGGCGTGATGTAGTTCTTCGCGCCCGCGGGAATCGCGGGCTGACTCGGGTCCAGATCGTCGTCGTCGCCGTCCGACTCTTTGACAAACGCCTTGTTCATGATGCAGATTCAATACATGGATGACTGATGCTTCAAGGGTACACGAAGGCAGCCCCGCAGGATCAGGTGACATATTTTGCGAATAAGGCTTCCTTTTTTATACAACCCTGCTATACTTCCGCTTCTGCGTGCGGCTGTAGCTCAGTTGGATAGAGTACTTGGCTACGAACCAAGGGGTCGTGGGTTCGAATCCTGCCAGCCGCGCCACTTTTTTCGAGGGCCTTCCGAACCGAAGGCCCTTTCAGTTCAAAGCAGTAGAAGTTTTGTTGTTGCGTGCGGCTGTAGCTCAGTTGGATAGAGTACTTGGCTACGAACCAAGGGGTCGTGGGTTCGAATCCTGCCAGCCGCGCCACTTTTTTGGGGACCTTCCCATCGCAGAAGGTTCCGACAGTTGAAGTAGTACCGCTTTGCGTGCGGCTGTAGCTCAGTTGGATAGAGTACTTGGCTACGAACCAAGGGGTCGTGGGTTCGAATCCTGCCAGCCGCGCCACCTCAGAAGGGCCTTCCTCCGGGAAGGCCCTTTTTTCTTTTCTCCCCCCTTTTCCTGCCCGCTCACTGCCGCCTCCCGCTCGACGCAACGGACTGCCGCGGCACGAATCCACTTCATCGCATATCACAGACGAAAACGGCGACCCGTGGCCGCCGTTGTCTTCCGCTGCAACGCTTCGCGTCGCGTCAGTAATCCTGCCGCTCCCGCTCGATGCGCATGCCGCCGTCGTGACGCGCATGCACGCTGTCGTCGGTCGACCGCTCGCGCATGATCCGCATCACGTCCGGATTGGTCCGTACGCGCCGCATCACGTTCGCCAGATGCACGCGATCGCTGACCTGGATCACGAAGCGCAGCACCGTCGATTCGTGCGTCAGGTCTTCGTCCATCGCGATATGCACGATGTTCGCGTCGGCCGACGTGATGTCCGCCGCGACACGCGCGAAGATGCCCTTCGTGTTCTTCACCAGCGCCTTCACGGTGACGTCGAACAAACGGCCCGGCTGCGGCGCCCACTCGACGTCGATCCAACGCCCCGGATCGCGGCGATGGATACGCTGCGCGACACGGCAATCGGTCGTATGAATCGCCATCCCGAGGCCGATGCCGATATAGCCCATGATCGCGTCGCCCGGAATCGGCCGGCAGCATGCCGACAGCTGCACGGACATCCCTTCCGTGCCGGTAATGACGACCGGCGGCGCATTGTGCGCAGGATGGCGCTCGGACTTCGGCAGGTCGTCGTCCGCATCGCGACCGCTCATCAGCACCTCGATGCGCTTGGCCATCACTGCGGCGACGCGACGGCCGAGGCCGATGTCCGCGAAGATTTCCTGGCGGCTCTTGTTGCCCGTCCACTGCACGAGCTTTTCCCACACTTCCGGCGCGACATCGGCCAGCGCGAGCCCGTAACCCTTCAGGCTCTGGTCGACGAGCCGCTCGCCGAGCTGCACGGACTCGTTCAGGCGCATCGTCTTCAGGTAGTGACGAATCGCCGAGCGCGCCTTGCCGGTACGCACGAACCCGAGCCATGCCGGGTTCGGCTTCGAATACGGCGCGGTAATCACCTCGACGATATCGCCGCTCTTCAACTCGGTACGAAGCGGCAGCAACTCGTTGTTGATCTTCACCGCGACGCACTGGTTGCCGAGATCGCTGTGGATCGAATACGCGAAATCGAGTGCCGTCGCACCGCGCGGCAGCGCCATGATCTTCGACTTCGGCGTGAACACGTAGACCGCATCCGGAAACAGGTCGATCTTCACGTGCTCGAGGAATTCGCTCGAATCGCCGGCTTCGCTCTGGATATCGAGCAGCGACTTCAGCCACTGGTGTGCGCGCTTCTGCACGTCGTTCAGATCCGCACCACCGTTCTTGTACAGCCAGTGCGCGGCCACGCCAGCCTCGGCGATCTCGTGCATCTTGCGCGTGCGCACCTGGAATTCGATCGGCGCGCCGAACGGGCCGACGAGCGTAGTGTGCAGCGACTGATAGCCGTTGATCTTCGGGATCGCGATGTAGTCCTTGAACTTGCCCGGCACGGGCTTGTACAGCGCGTGCAGCGCGCCGATGCACGTATAGCAGTCGAGCGGGCTCTCGACGACGACGCGAAAGCCATACACGTCGAGCACCTGCGAGAACGACAACTGCTTGTCGCGCATCTTGCGATAGATGCTGTAGATCGTCTTTTCGCGACCGGTGATCTCGGCGCCGATCTTCGCGTCGGTCATCGCGCGCTGCGCGGCCTCGAGGATCTTGCTGATCACTTCGCGGCGGTTGCCGCGTGCGGCCTTCACGGCCTTCTCGAGCGTCGCGTAACGATGCGGGTTGAAATTCGCGAAGCTCATGTCCTGCAACTCGCGATACGTGTTGTTCAACCCGAGGCGGTGCGCGATCGGCGCATAGATGTCGAGCGTCTCGCGCGCGACGCGGCGGCGCTTCTCCATCGGCACCGCACCGAGCGTGCGCATGTTGTGCAGGCGGTCGGCGAGCTTGACGAGGATGACGCGCACGTCGCGTGCCATCGCAAGCAGCATCTTGCGGAAGTTCTCCGCCTGCGCTTCCTCGCGACTGCGGAACTCCATCTTGTCGAGCTTCGACAGGCCGTCGACCAGTTCGGCGACCTTCGGGCCGAACCGTTCGGCCAGCTCGCTCTTGGTCACCCCCTGGTCTTCCATCACGTCGTGCAGCAGCGCGGCCATCACGGCTTGCGCGTCGAGCTTCCAGCCGGCGCAGATTTCCGCGACGGCGACGGGATGGGTGATGTAGGGTTCGCCGCTCTGGCGATATTGACCGAGGTGGGCTTCGTCGCTGAAGTGGAACGCCGCCTTGACCTCTTTGATTTCTTCCGGAGGGAGATACTCGGCAAGCGCGGTCGTCAGTTTCGCGATCGAAACGACGCCGTGCTTGCGCGGCTGCTCCGGCGTGGCGGTCGGCCCGAACAGATGCCGGAAGGACTGTTCGAGGACCGCGTCGATGTACTGGCGCGCAGGCGACTGGGCCGTGGCTTCGGTGGTCGAATCCGCGGAGGCGGACGATGGGGTGGTGCTCATATTCGCCTCCAGGTCGAGTCGTTGCGCGCGTGGATTACATGGCTGGAACGGGCCGGATGCGCGTTACACCGGCACCTTCTTCAGCATTTCCACACCGACCTGGCCGGACGCGATCTCGCGCAGCGCGACGACGGTCGGCTTGTCGCGGCTTTCGATCTTCGGCGTATGGCCTTGCGCGAGCTGCCGCGCGCGGTAGGTGGCGGCAAGCGCCAGTTCGAAGCGATTGGGGATTTGCTTCAGGCAGTCTTCGACGGTAATGCGAGCCATGTTGGTAATTCCTTCTGAATATAGTCCTTATTCTACCTTATGTCCCTCTGCCCCCGCGTCATTCCGCGTGGGGCAGATGGATACCGAGCTCGATGAACAGCTCCGTGTGTCGCGCGTACTGCGAAGCAAAGCGCAGGCGCGTCGCCGCAACGATGCACTCGAGCTCGGACAGCGCGCGATCGAAATTCTCGTTGATCACGACGTATTCCGCTTCGGATGCGTGCGCTATCTCGCTGCCTGCGGCGAGCAGGCGTCGCGTGATCACGTTCGGTTCGTCCTGGCCGCGCTTCTTCAGACGCTCCTCGAGCGCATCGAGCGACGGCGGCAGAATGAAGATGCCGACCGCGTTGCGGAACTGCTTCTTCACCTGCTGCGCGCCCTGCCAGTCGATCTCGAGCAGCACGTCGTGGCCGTTCATCATCTGCTCTTCGATCCAGACGCGCGACGTGCCGTAGTAGTTGCCATGCACTTCCGCGCTTTCCAGGAATTCGTGCGCGGCGTGACGGGCGCGGAAATCCTCGACGGTCGTGAAATGATAGTGCTGGCCGTCCTGCTCGCCCGGGCGCGGCTTGCGCGTCGTGTACGAAATCGACAGGCAGATGTCGCTGTCCTTCGACAACAGCGCGTTCACGAGCGTCGACTTGCCGGCGCCCGACGGTGCGATGACCATGAACAGGTTGCCGGGATAGACGCCGCTGTGCAGCGAATGCGACGCGTACGCGTCGCGAGTGGATTCGGTCATGTCAGCCTCCGCCGGGCCGTCCCAAGGAGGCCGACCGCCCCCTCGGAGGGCAGCGAACGTAGTGAGCGTGGGGGTTGTTGCATCTCTTTTACTCCAGGTTTTGCACTTGCTCACGCATCTGCTCGATCAACAGCTTGAGCGCCATCGATGCGTCGGCCAGTTCCTTCGCCGCCGCCTTCGAGCCGAGCGTGTTTGCTTCGCGATTCAGTTCCTGCATCATGAAGTCGAGACGCTTGCCGACGCGGCCGCCCTTCTCGATCACGTGACGCGTTTCGTTCAGGTGCGCGGTGAGTCGCGACAGCTCTTCCGCGATGTCGATCCGGATGCCGTACATCGTCACTTCCTGACGAATGCGTTCCGCGGCTTCCTCACGCGTGACGATCGGCGCGCTGCCTTCGGGTGCCGCGATGCCGAGCGCTTCCTGCAGCCGCTCGACGATCTTCTGCTGATGCTTCGCGATCAGTTCCGGCACGAGCGGCGTGATGCGCGCGACGATCGCTTCCATTTCGGTGACGTTCGACAGCAGCATCGTCGCCAGTTGCGCGCCTTCGCGCGAACGCACGACGACGAGCTCGCCGATCGCTTCCTTGCCGCACGCGAGCACCGCGTCGCGGATCGCTTCCGCCGACACGCCGCTCTCGGCGAGCACGCCCGGCCAGCGCAGGATCTCGCCTGCGCGCAGGCGGCCGACGCCCGGGAACAAATCGAGCACCGAGCGCTCGAGCTCGGCGAGCTGGCCGAGCGCCGACTGGTTCAGCGCACCCGCGCCGATGCTCTGCTCGCCGCGCTGCAGGTTGATGCGCACGTCGACCTTGCCGCGCGACAGCTTGTTCATCAGCATTTCGCGCAGCGCGGGCTCGCACGCGCGCACGTCGTCCGGCATGCGGAAATTCAGGTCGAGGAAGCGCGAGTTCACGGTACGCAGTTCGACCGACACGCTGGTGCCGCCGTTGCCGGTAGCCGTCACGAGTTCGCGCGTCGCGCTCGCATAGCCCGTCATGCTGTAGATCATGGTTCGTCTCGCCGTCTGGATGCCCTTGCGGGCGGAATATGTCGAGGCGCCCGGCGCGTCGCAAGGCGCGGGGCGGGAAGCGCGCATTATCCCATTTTTGCGCTCCACCCCGCCGGGCACGGATGCCGTTCGGCGCTAGAATCGGGGTTTCCTCCTCCGTCCACCATTTCCCCATGACGTCTTCCCTTTCCCGCCCGAGCGGCCGTCGCGCCGACGAACTGCGCAAGGTCGCCCTCACGCGCCATTACACGAAACACGCCGAAGGCTCCGTGCTGGTCGAATTCGGCGACACCAAGGTGATCTGCACCGCGAGCGTCGCCGAGCGCGTGCCCGAATTCCTGCGCGATCGCGGGCAAGGCTGGCTGACGGCGGAATACGGGATGCTGCCGCGCGCGACGCACACGCGCAGCGACCGCGAAGCCGCGCGCGGCAAGCAGACGGGCCGTACGCAGGAAATTCAGCGCCTGATCGGCCGCGCGCTGCGCGCGGTGTTCGATCTGGAAGCGCTCGGCCCGCGCACGATCCACATCGACTGCGACGTGATCCAGGCCGACGGCGGCACGCGCACGGCGAGCATCACCGGCGCGTTCGTCGCCGCGCACGACGCCGTGTCGAAGCTGATCGCCGCCGGCAAGCTCGCGCGCTCGCCAATCACCGACCACGTCGCCGCGATTTCGGTCGGCGTGTACGAAGGCGCCCCCGTGCTCGATCTCGATTACGCGGAAGATTCGCGCTGCGACACCGACATGAACGTCGTGATGACGGGCGCCGGCGGCTTCGTCGAAGTCCAGGGCACCGCCGAAGGCGTGCCATTCTCGCGCGCCGAGATGAACGCGCTGCTCGACCTCGCGCAAGGCGGAATCGGCCAGCTCGTGCAGCTGCAGAAAGACGTGCTGGGCGCCGCCCATGTCTGACGATCGCACCGTCGCGCCGTTGTCGCGCATCGTGCTCGCGTCGAACAACGCCGGCAAGCTGCGCGAATTCACAGCGCTGTTCTCGACGGTCGGCATCGAGATCGTGCCGCAGGGCGACCTGGCCGTGCCCGAGGCGGAAGAGCCGTTCGGCACGTTCATCGAGAATGCGCTGACGAAAGCGCGCCATGCGTCGCGCCTCACCGGCCTGCCGGCGATCGCCGACGATTCGGGCCTGTGCGTGCGCGCGCTGCGCGGCGCACCGGGCGTCTATTCGGCACGCTACGCGCAGCGCGCGGGCCGCGACAAGGGCGACGCGGCGAACAATGCGTACCTCGTCGAGCAGTTGCGCGGCGTCGAGGATCGACGCGCATACTATTGCTGCGTGCTCGCGCTCGTGCGCCACGTGGACGATCCCGAGCCGCTGTTCGCCGAAGGGCGCTGGACGGGCGAGATCGTCGACACGCCGCACGGCGAACACGGATTCGGCTACGACCCGTATTTCTACCTGCCGGCGCTCGGCGCGACGGCGGCCGAACTCGAGCCTGCCGTCAAGAACACGCACAGCCACCGCGCGCTCGCGCTGAAGGCGCTGCTCGCGCGGCTCGCAGAGGAACCAGCATGACCGTCTTCGTCACGCATTCGCTGCCGGAGGCCGCATGAGCCAGGCCGCAGAAACCGGCGCGCGCGTCGTCGCGACATTCACGTCGCCCGGGCAGGTGCGGCTCACGTCGCTACCGCCGCTCGCGCTGTACGTGCATTTCCCGTGGTGCGTGCGCAAGTGCCCATACTGCGACTTCAACTCGCACGAATGGAAAGGCGAGCGGTTTCCGGAAACCGAGTATCTCGACGCGCTGCGCGCCGACCTCGAGCAGGCGCTGCCGCTCGTCTGGGGGCGGCAGGTGCACACGGTGTTCATCGGCGGCGGGACCCCGAGCCTGCTGTCGGCCGCCGGCCTCGACCGACTGCTGTCGGACGTGCGCGCGCTGCTGCCGCTCGATGCCGACGCCGAGATCACGCTCGAGGCGAACCCGGGCACGTTCGAAGCCGCGAAGTTCGCGCAGTTCCGCGCGAGCGGCGTGAACCGCCTGTCGGTCGGCATCCAGAGCTTCAACGAGGCCCATCTGAAGGCGCTCGGCCGCATTCACGACACCGCGCAGGCGCGCGCGGCCGTCGAGATCGCCGCGAAGACGTTCGACAACTTCAACCTCGACCTGATGTTCGCGCTGCCGGACCAGACGCTCGACGAGTGCCGGACCGACATCGAGACCGCGCTGTCGTTCGCGCCGTCGCATCTGTCGCTGTATCACCTGACGCTCGAACCGAACACGCTGTTCGCGAAGTTTCCGCCGACCGTGCCCGACGACGACGCATCGGCCGACATGCAGGAGTGGATCCATGCGCGCACGGCGGAGGCCGGCTATGAACGCTACGAGGTGTCCGCTTACGCGAAGCCGAATCATCAGTGCAAGCACAACCTGAACTACTGGCGCTTCGGCGACTATCTCGGGATCGGCGCGGGCGCGCACACGAAGCTGTCGTTCCCGAACCGGATCCTGCGGCAGGCACGCTACAAGCATCCGGCGACTTTCATCGAACAGGCGATGGCCGGCACGCCGGTGCAGGAAGAGCGTGAGGTGGGCGCACGCGACCTGCCGTTCGAGTTCATGCTGAACACGCTGCGGCTCGTCGAGGGCTTCCCCGTCCACAGCTTCGTCGAGCGCACCGGGTTGCCGGTCGGCACGATCGAGCCGGCGCTGCAGGAAGCGGAACGACGCGGGCTGATCACGCGCGATTTCGCGCAGATCGCACCGACCCCGCTCGGCCAGCGTTTCCTCAACGACCTGCAGGAATTGTTCCTGCGCGACGATTGAAGAAAAAACGAGGCGGCATTTCGGTTACAATGCCGCCTCGTGTGGAAGCGTGGCCGAGCGGTTTAAGGCACCGGTCTTGAAAACCGGCGACGGGAAACTGTCCGTGAGTTCGAATCTCACCGCTTCCGCCAAGCAGTTCGCCAAACCCCGTCCATTCATCGAATGACGGGGTTTTTGTTTGCCCGCGCGCATCCCTCCCCCTGCGTTCCGACGCGCCCCGCCGGATGCCGTTACAATTCGGCGCTCCGATTCGCGAAACGGGAAACCCCGCCATGAAGTCCTACATCGCCTCGTCGCTCGTCGCCCTGCTGGCTGCCGCGAGCATGCATGCGACCGCGGCCGATACTGCGGCCGCCAGCGACGCGCAAACGCCGTCGTGCGCGATCGCGTACGTGAAGGGCGTCGGCGGCTCGCCGCGCAGCCTGCGCGAATACCTCGCGAGCTCGGCGCCGTACAACTACCTGAAAGACAACGAGATCCAGTGCAAGGTGTCGGATGACGGGCGCGCGTCGAACTGCACCGGCGTGACCTATATCCGCAATGAACAGGTCAGCGTGTACGACGATTCCGATCCGACGACGCTCACCGTCGTCGCACCGGTGGAGCTCGATCACGGCGAGAAGTATCCCGTGATCCTTGTCGTGCAGCGCAAGGACGCACGCTGCACGCGGTAAGGCACGACACAGCACGCTCGGCGTTGCCGCAGGCGATGCGCGCAAGCCTCACGGGCCGCGCCGCCATCGCCTAGAATTCGATCAGCACGGCGACACGACCGCCGCCGCGTACTCGATGCCGCTCGCGCCATCCGTGCATGCGGCACACGGAGATCGCCATGACCGAACTGTCGACCCCGACGGAACACGTCGATTACGAAGGTTTCGAGATTCATGTCATGCCGGGCACAGCCCCCGGCAGCGACACGCGCTACACCTACACCGGCTACGTATGCCATCCGGGCGCGAATCCCGCGCTGCCCGGGCATGCGGTGCCGTTCCACGCGGACGGCGAGGAAAGCTTCGCGAGCATCGACGAAGCTGTCCACGAAGCCGTGCACCTCGGCAAGAGCATCATCGACGGCACGCATCCCGACCTGTCGGTGCTCGCACTCGTGACGCACGGCTACTGACGGGGCCGACCGCATGTATGCATCGACGGTGCGCGTCGGCCCGCATCGTCATATGTCGCATCACATTCCCGCGCACGCCGGCTGCGCCGGGCAGCGTCGTCATCAGCGATCGCGACGTTACCCGTCGGGCGTTATGCGTTTCTCCCGATATCGCGCAGCGTCCGCGCGCCTATCATTTTTTTATAGTCACCCGCCGGCGATCGTCCCATGCGCCCACTTCCCCGTCCGAACATCGACCGGCCGCGTGTCGCCGTCCTGGTCGCCGCAGCCATGCTTGCCGCTTGCACGATTACACCGCCATCGCTGCACTCGATCCTGACGATCCCGTCGGTTACCCGCAGCGCGAGCATCGACCAGTATCGCGTGGAAGTCGCGCAGCGCGTCGCCGAGCGCAATCCGTCCGGCATGTCGCACGGGACGCCACAGGCAATGCTGCGCTCGCTCGTCGTCGTCTCGTTCACCGTCGACCGAAGCGGCCGCCTCGTCAACGCGTCCGTCTATCGCAGCAATGGCGACAGCGAAGCCGAAGCGCTCGCGCTCGCATCGCTGCGACGCTCGGCACCGCTGCCGCCACCGCCGTCGAAACTGCTCGACGGCAACGGCCGGATCGAGATGATGGAAGGCTGGCTCTTCAACGACGACGGCCGGTTCCAGTTGCAGAGTACGGCGTCGGCGCAGGCGCAGTCGCTCGACTGACCCCTCGCCCGCCCACGATTGCCGCTATGCAGCGGCGCTGGCTATAATTTTGCGCAATCGCGCGGCCATCCTGCCGCGCGCGCGTTCGCACGCCGCACCCGGCAAGCGAACCGACCACGCCGGCACCGGGCGGGGCGACCTATCCGTCTCCATCGTCAACCGGCGGGTGACGTCCGCGCCACGGCGCGCGTCCACGCCGCCACCGCTTCATCCGTTCGGCTGCTCCCGGCGGGCGCTCCGCCTGCTCGAGCGCATCAGCCGACCGCCCCAACGACAAAACGGAGACTTCCATGTCCGCATCCCCCCCGACCGTTGCGCACGCAACCGGTTCGGCCGGCGCCGTCAGCCACCGGCGCATCGTGTTCGCGAGCTTCATCGGCACCGCGATCGAGTTCTACGATTTCTACGTCTACGCAACCGCTGCGGCACTCGTCATCGGCCCCGTGTTCTTCCCGCACGGTTCCGCGACCGCGCAGGCACTGTCGGCGTTCGTCACGTTCGGCATCGCGTTCGTCGCGCGACCGATCGGCTCGTTCCTGTTCGGCCACTTCGGCGACCGCATCGGCCGCAAATCGACGCTCGTCGCATCGCTGCTGGTGATGGGCGTATCGACCACCGCGATCGGCTTCGTGCCGGGCTACGACACGATCGGCGCGCTCGCACCGGTGCTGCTGTGCGTGTTGCGCTTCGGCCAGGGGATCGGCCTCGGCGGCGAATGGGGCGGCGCGGCGCTGCTCGCGACCGAGCACGCGCCGCAAGGCAAGCGCGGCTGGTTCGGCATGTTCCCGCAACTGGGGCCGTCGGTCGGCTTCCTGATGTCGAACGGGCTGTTCTTCGCGCTCGCGCTGTCGTTGTCCGACGATCAATTCCGCAACTGGGGCTGGCGCATCCCGTTCCTCGTCAGCGCGGTGCTCGTCGCGCTGGGCCTGTACGTGCGGCTGAAGATCACCGAGACGCCCGCCTTCCAGGCCGCGCTCGATCGCAACGAACGCGTACGCGTGCCGGTCGCGACGCTCATCTCGCAACACTGGCAGCCGACGCTGCTCGGCGCGCTCGCGATGGTCGTCTGCTACACGCTGTTCTATATCTCGACAGTGTTCTCGCTGTCGTACGGCGTCTCTGCGCTGCATATTCCGCGCCAGAGCTTCCTCGGCCTGCTGTGTCTCGCCGTCGTGTTCATGGGACTCGCGACGCCGCTGTCGGCCTGGGCCTCCGACCGCTTCGGCCGCAAGCCGGTGCTGGTGGCGGGTGCAATCGCCGCGCTGCTGTCCGGTTTCGCGATGGAACCGCTGCTCGGCAGCGGCTCGATGCCGCTCGTCGCGCTGTTCCTGACGCTGGAGTTGTTCCTGATGGGCGTGACGTTCGCGCCGATGGGCGCGCTGCTGCCAGAACTGTTCCCGACCAACGTCCGCTATACGGGCGCGGGCGTCGCGTACAACCTCGGCGGGATCCTCGGCGCGTCGATCGCGCCGTACATCGCGCAACTGCTGGCCGCGCGCGGCGGATTGTCGTGGGTGGGCGGCTACGTGTCGGTGGCGGCGGCAATCAGCCTGATCGGCGTGCTGCTGATGCGCGAAACCCGCGACTCGTCGCTGGTCTGAGCGTCGGGGACGCCCCGGGTTGTGCGGCGGCCGGCGCTGCTTATACTCGATCCAGGGGCCGCTGCCATGCGCCCCCTGGATCCCTTCCCAAAGGAGTCGCCGCGATGAATATCCGCCTCGACAACGCCGACCTCGTCCTGATCCTCGCGCTCGCGCTGGGTGGCGCGCTGTTGCTTGCGCTGCGCTTCCGGCCGAAAACCTGGCGCGGCCTGCTGTTCGAGGCACTGCTGGCGAACGTGGCCGCCATCGCCGCGGTCATCACGGTCGAGGTGCTGCTGGCCTGAACCGGCACTGCGGTTTCGTCAGGCCGTCAGCGCGACGGGGCGCACCCCGTAGGCCGGACCGACCGCATCGATTGCGTCCAGCGCCTGCGCAACGGACGGCACCGTGCCTGGTTCGCCGATCGACAGCGCATTCGGCGCGCCGCCGATGCCGCAGTGGTGGCGAGACGTCGCGACGAAAATCATCACGGTCGGCCGCTGCAGCGCGTGCGCCATATGCACGAATCCGGTATCGACCCCCACCACGAGCGCGGCCCGGCCGATCGCCGCGCCCAGTTCGCGCACCGACATCGCGGGCAGCACGACCGCGCCCGGGGCACGTGCGACGATGTCCTGGGCGTCGTCGTGTTCGGCGGCCGAGCCCCACGGCACCAGCACGCGCACGCCGCGCGCCATCATCTGCATGGCCAGCGCGGCCCAATGATCCCGCGGCCATTTCTTGTCCGGATTGGACGTCGCATGAAACAGCAGCATGAACGGCGCGCCGTCGGTCACGGCGGCCGGCAGGCTCGCGTCCTGCGGCGCAACGATGCCGTATGCGGCGATGCCTTCGGGGACATATCCCAGCGCCTCGCCGGCGCTGACACGCATGCCGTGCCACGCGTCGCAGTTCGGGCGCGGGCCGAAGCGATGCGAATACGCGAAACGCGCGCCCGTCTCGCCGAGGTCCTGCGTCTGATACCCGACCCGGCGTGCGGCCCGTGCGAACGCCGAAATGATCGCGCTCTTGTAAACGCCGTGCAGATCGATGACCGCGTCGTACCGGTGCGCGCGCAGCGCCCCGATCGATGCCGAAATCGCCTTCAGATCGCCGCGGCTGCGGCACTTCTTGAACTGCCGCAGCGGCGCACAGAGCACGTGGCTCACGCCCGGGTGCCAGCGCACGACTTCGGCGCACGACTCGTCCACGGCCCAATCGACCGTCACGCCTGGAAAGGCC